>JAGXHC010000157.1 GCA_024636405.1 Sulfitobacter sp.
CGGCCAGATTGGGTGAAATGGTGGACCGTTTCAGGTCAGAGCGTGACGGCTGGTTCGACGACGTGCTGATCGCCAATATGATCACGCTGGCAGGCAAGACCGGCGATGTGTCGCGCAATCCGGTCAAGCTGAAACAAATGTCGTTTGATCAACGCAACTTCTGGACGGCGCATTTTGGCGGGCTGTACCTGTTTCAGGATCTTGAACACCCCGCGGTGATCGCACCCAGCAGCAAGGCGGGGCTGGACGAACTGCCGATCAAACACGTCTTTGACGCGACGGATCGCAACAAAATCGCAAAATTCTTTCAGTTGAACGGATTGGCCGAAACCATTGTGGGCGCGCGCGGCATCGATTCTGCCGCGATCCTGCGGCAAAAGATGGATTTCATTCTGATTGATGCCGTTGCCGATCAGGGCGCGGATCAGGGTGTAGATCTGACCGGGGCCACCCGCGCCGATCTGCGCCGCCTTGCGCGCAATCACCCCGACAAGTTGCCAGAAACGTTTCACACGCTGGGCGCTATGGTGAATTGGGCCGAAAGCGGCGGGTCATGGCCGCGCATCACCTCGGATCATCCGGCCTATTTTTATACCCTGCGCGCGGCGGACACAAAGGATTCCGCGCTGATCAACATGCTGCTGGCTGAACTGGCCCCCAAGGATGTGCGCCAGTTGTTCATCTGCCACAAGGAATTGTTTTACCGCACCTACGCGGGCTGGTCCGAAACCAAAAAGGCCTATGTCGTCGATTTTCTGGTGGCCGAATATCAGATCGACAAAGCAGGCGCACGCGCCGCTCTTTTCGGCCATGATGCCCCGATGGATGAACCGCAACGCCGCAAACCTGACCCGGTCTCCGACATGATCGCGCGGGTCGGACCCTGGGGCGCGGTGAAAAGGAGATAGACGATGTTTGCGCTGGCCCGCCTGATTGTTATCGGTTTCATCGTGCTCACGGTGGTTTATGTCTGCCTGTCGTTCTATTCACGCATGGTGCGCCGGGGCAAACTCCGTCAAAAGTGGGAAAACGGTCCGCAACGCGTGGACCGTGACACCTTTGTGCAGCGCGGGCTGGAACGATATGACGGGTCGATCCGTCGCAAGCTGATCATGGGCGTCTATATTGTCCCTGTGGTGGTGGTCACACTGATCATCTACCTCACGAATTTTTCTTAAGGAGCGCGACATGGCGATTATCAAGTGGGTCTTCTGGATCACCATCTGGGTGCTGGTTGGCGCGTTCTTTCACTATACGTTGCCGCAGGTGGACATCGTGCGGGTGCTGGAAACCTACGAAAAACGGATTGATCCGGGCGAAAATTCGCTCTTTTGGGCGCAGGCAGATATCGGCACGGACGGCACGCAGGCCAACCGCGATGTCTTTTTCATCCAGACCCGCCGCGCCAAGGGCGACGTCATGGTGTACCGCAACGAAGACACCGGTTGGGGCTGGCCGCCGTATTTCAAGTTCGACACCTCCAATCTTCAGGCCGAGGCGCAGGATGCCAAATCAACCGAAGCCACGCCGGAATGGTACGCGATCAAGCATTATGGCTGGCGGTTGGAGTTCATCACAATCTTCCCCAATGCCATCTCAATCCGCAAGGTCGACGGCCCCGATGCCTCCAAGGGTATTCCGTTCACCAATATCCTGATCCTGACAGTGTTTTTCGCCATCGTCTATGCGATCTGGGTGCGGTGGCGGCGGTTCCGCCTGTCCCGGATCGACCCCACGCTTGAAGCGATAGAGGACGATCTGGTTCAGCGGCGCGGCCGCGTCTCACGCTGGATGGCCAGTTGGCGCAAGAAACCCTGAGACACAGCACATAACGGCATTGGCCCCGCTTCCTGCCCCGGAAGCGGGGTTTTTTATTGCCCGATGACGTGTGACAGGGGCTTGCAAATGGTAAAGATACCTCCATATACCATCCACATGGATGATATATGGATGCTGTAACACAGGCTCCGCAGCTTTAGGACGCGCAACAATGACCCACACCCTTACCTTCGACGCCATCTCGGAAACCGCCCCCGGCGAGAAATGGAAATCCCGCTGGCACCGCAGCTGGCCTGCCTATGAGGCGTGGTTCATTGCGCGCGGCGGCGATGCCGGACCGGACCGCGCCACCTGCGATGCCGCCATTGTCCGGCACATGCCAGAATTGCGCGACCTGCACGCAACGCTGACCTCCCTTGCCGGCGGCACTGACCGCGCGGCGCGGTTCCTGTCGGCGTGGTGCCCGCCCGCCTACCTTGGCGGCTGTTCGCTGGCCGCCGTGGCCAGCCCCGATGCCGTGCGGCTGGTGCGCAATTACGATCTGTCCCCGGACCTGAACGAAGGCTTCCAACTGCACAGCGCCTGGACCGGCAAACCGGTGATGGGCATGGTCGAATTTATTTGGGGTTTGTCTGATGGCATCAACGCGGACGGGCTGGCCGTGGCGCTGGCCTTTGGCGGCGGGTCGCAGACCGGACAGGGCTTTGGGATCTGCATGATCGTGCGTTATGTGCTGGAAACCTGCGCCGATGTGCCTGCCGCGCTAAAGGTGCTGGCGCGCATCCCGTCGCATATGGCCTATAACCTTGTGCTTGCAGACCGCGCCGGGCGCACCGCCTCGGTCGAGATGTTGCCGGGCGGCGGTATGCGTCTTATGCCGCGTGCCGTGGCCACCAACCACCAGCACGGCGACACTCCGCCTGAGCGTCCGACATTCACCCGCACAAAAGAACGCCACGCCCATCTGGACAGCATGATCAGCCAAGGCCCGGCCCCCACGACCCTCGCCGCCCGGTTCCTTCAGTCGCCGCTCTATCAAAAGAATTTCGCCCAGGGCTTTGGCACGCTTTTCACGGCGGAATATGACCCCCACGCTGGTGCCATGACGCTGCATTGGCCGTCAGGCACATGGACACAACAGCTGGATGATTTCCGCGAAGGCAGCCGCACCATCACCTATGACAGCGACGCCCCTGCGACAGCCGATTGGATCGCGGCCCTGCGCCCCTGGCTGGGGGATGCGGCAGCGATGCTGGACAGCGAAACGCCGGATTGGGCAGCCTTCGGTCAGGCCTGTGCGCGCGCTGACTGGAACAGACCGCCGCCACAATGACCCGCTGACCAAAGCACAGGATCACGCGGCGGGGATCATCCGCCCGATCCTGCGGCCACCCAGAATATGAACGTGCAGGTGGGGAACCTCCTGCACACCATGTTCTCCGGCGTTGGCAATCATGCGGTAACCATCACCGGCATCCGGCGACACCCCCGTCATTTCGCAGACCTTCGCGATGGCGCGGGTGAAATCCAAAATCTCCGCGTCAGAGGCTTCGGCGGCGAAATGATCATAGGTCACATAAGGCCCTTTCGGCACCACCAGCACGTGCACAGGCGCCTGTGGCTGGATGTCCCGAAACGCCAGCGTATGCGTGGTTTCCAGCACGGTATCGTTTGGAATCTCGCCGCGCAGGATCTTGGCAAAGATATTCTGGTCGTCATATGCATAGGCCATCGCGGTGTCCTCAGTCAGCAAACAGATAATCGGTTGATGTAATCTCAAGCGATTTTTCCGGGGTAATGTTCAAAAAGCGCATCAGCGCTTCGGCGTTTTCGGCCTCGGATGCGGTTTCGCGCATCCGCAGATGGTTCTCGAACTGCGCGTCGCGGATGCGATCGCTTTCAAACACCATATCGTTGCGGATCGTCGGCAGCAGACGTTGCAGCGTTTCCTCTGACGTCTGTTCCCCCGCCAGTCCCACACGCATCGCATGGCCGGTCAGATAACTGTCGGTGAACTGGCAATCGATCTCAAGCATCCGCGTCACCGACCGATCAGAGGCAAAGTCATTCAGCAGATCCAGATTGCCGGGGTCCATACACACCAGCAAACGGTCCGTCTCGTAATAATCAAACAGCATCCGCATCAGCGCCCGACGGTGCCGCGTGCGTTTTTCCAGCGTGCTCTGGATGCCGCCCAGATGCGGCAATGCGGTGTCTTCTTCGTTGAACAGGTATTCGATGGCGGGCACATTGGTAACCTGCCGGATGCGGTCCAGCACCCGCTTGGCCACATG
This sequence comes from Sulfitobacter sp., assembly GCA_024636405.1. The sequence continues at coordinate 4,074 of JAGXHC010000157.1, forward strand.
CCATTTCTTGCAGATCACGATCAGCAATTCACGTTCACGCCCCAGCGTGCTTTCGGTTTCCCAGAACCGGGTGGCAAAACGGCGGCCAATCCGCCCGCGACCGGTCAGAAACTTGAACAGGCTGCGGCCTTCGTTGCTGATCTGGAAATGAACCCCCTTTGCCGAATAAAGCAGCCCCAGGCGGCGTTTCAGATCGTTCGCCTCGGCGCTGATCTTGCGGGCAAACAGATAATCCTGCCCCAGCAGCAGATCATAGTGATCATTATAAAAGGTCACCGGCATCCCGTAATCAGTAAACATCAGGAAAGTCAGCGTGCGCGACCGGATTTCCTGCTCTGGCACCAGATGGCGCACGAGGGTCTGAAAGAACGTCTCATCGGGGATCCAGGTGGTGCGGAAAAACCGCATGACATCGCGGCGCTGTTTGACGAACTCCAGCAGCCATTCGATGGTACGCCGCCGCAGACACCACCATTGGCTGCCGATCTGGATTTGCAGGTCCGCCGGGATCGCGCGCGTCAGGTTCAGCCGCTTTTGCACCTCGAACATGCCATAAAACATCTTTTTCTGTGTGCGCTCATTGAACCAGTGACGATAGATCAGGCGTTCTTCTTTCCAGCCCGTCTTGATCCAGTCACTGTCGAAATAATCCACACATTCAATAAAATCGGCGTCGTTATCATCCAGAAAACGATGCGTGTATTCCGCTGATTTGATCGCCATGCAATCGCCTGACAGCATATAGAAATGCGTCGCGCGCGGAAACGCTTCGATCGCGGCCTTCACCGCATGCAACGTGGCCTGAACCAAAGACCATTCACCCCAGCCACATCTGATCCGCTTGGCGGCAAAGGTAACGTTTGGGTTGCCTTTCAACGCGGCCGTGATCTGCGCGAACAGCGCAGGATCGGCCGAGGCGTCAAAGTGGATGGACATGTAATCGCCCACCGCCGTCAAACGCTCCGCCTGGCGAATGATCGCAAGCGGGTCTTTGTGACACAGCAGGATGTAGGCGATTTTTGCCATAGTCGAAACGAACTGCCCCTTTACCTTGGATTGTTTACCTAGATAATGGTGAAGACCGATTGAATAAACAGCATTTCTTTGCTTTTTTAAGGCAAAGCCAGACTGTTGCTATAAGAAGTCAGGGTAACGAGGAGGCAGTAGCGCGTATGGGGTTCCCCGGTACATGGATGACAGAGAGCGAAAGCGTGGTTTACCGCGTGGTGCCGAAATGTGCCTGTTCGACCATCGGACAGATCATGTTCTACTCCGATCACGGAGAATTCTTCGACGGTGACATCCATGATGCGCAGTCGGGGCTGCACAAATGGGCGCTGGATGGCTCTCAGATGCCGATCACCGAAAATGTGACGGGTCACAAATCCTATGCCTTCACCTGCGTGCGCAATCCCTACACCCGCATCCTGTCGTCCTTCTTTGACAAGATTTGCGGCATTCAGCGCAACGGCAAACGCTATCGCGGCAATCTGGTGCCGCTGCTGATCCAGAAATACGGGATCGACGTGGGCGGTGACGATGGCAAACACGAATTTGACCAGATCGCCAGCTTTCGGCGGTTCTTGCTGTTTGCGCGCGACACCATCCGCTGGCGGCGCCCGATGGACCCCGACATTCACTGGTCCGCACAATCGGGGCATGTCAGCACCTTCATCATCAATGGCGGCACCTACGACAAGATCGTGTGGACCGAAGCGTTCAACGACGGAATGCAGGACGTGCTGGATGCCATTGATACGCCGCATCAGGTGCAACTGGCCGGCATTCCGCGCTTTAACGAAAGCGAAGGCCACGGTCCCAAACGCGCCCACCCGATCGAGGATTACTTCGACGATCTGTCGATGCATCTGGTCCGCGAAATCTACAAGCGGGATTTCGATCTGTTCAAATACGACTTTGAAAACCCCGGCAACAAGATGCCGGTGGGTGAAATAGATCTGGCAGAAGTACACGCCAAGCTTGGTGATTGATCCTCAAAAACCAACCGGCGCGTCACCCGCCCGCAGCGGATGACCGAAAATATCGAAAGCATCATCGCGCAGTACGGGCTGATCGCATTGTTTGTCGGTTGTTTTCTCGAAGGCGAGACGGCGGCATTGACGGGCGGTGTGCTGGCGCATCGCGGGTTGCTGGGGTTCGGCAGCGTTGCGGTGGTTGTGACGCTGGGGGCTTGGACGTCGGACCAGTTCTTTTTCTGGATCGGTCGACGGCACCGGGATCATGCGCTGGTCAAACGGCTGTCACGGCGCAGGGGCGTCAGCCACATCCTTGATATGGTGGCGCTGCGCCCGCTTTGGGTCACGGCGATATACCGCTTCATTCCCGGCATGCGCATACTGGTGCCGCTGGCGCTGTCGCAATCTCCGATGCGCTGGCTGCCCTACGGCGCGGTGACGCTGGTCACCTGTAGCATCTGGGCGCTGTTCTATACCGGCATGGGCCGCGCCATCGGCACGCTGATTGCGCGGCTTTACGGTCAGCGGCACCGCGTTGATCTGCTTGTCGTGACGGTTTCCCTCATCATTCTGGTGATGCTGGTTCTTACCATCTCGCGGATCGTGTCGCGCCGTGGTGGCAGCGACAGCGACGGCGACGGCCCAGAGGCGTGACGCAAGCGCCGCGCGCCCTGGGTGCGCCGCCCACCCGTCAGAACCCCTGAGAGATGATCGACGCCGTTATGCGTCGCGCAGCGGCGAAACTTCCCTTGGCGGAAGGGTGGATCATATCCACGGCATGAAAACTGCGGTCGCCCGACGGCACCATATCGGCCAGCGAGACAAAGCTGACCCCGGCATCGCGGCGCGCCATCACGTCAATGCGCGCCTCAAGCGCGTCACCGACGGCACGGCAATGTTCAATCGGGGATCCCATGCCGGGACTGCGCAGATAGCCCACATAGATCACCCGCGCCCCGCCCTGCCGTGCGCGTCCAACGGCGCTGGGGATCAGACCGCGCGTGCCATCCGGCGAAATCAGCCGGTTCAGCCGTTTGACACAGCGCGTACACCCACACCCCAGCCACAGATCGTTGCCGCCGCCGTTCATCACCACATAATCCCACCGCCCCGGCACATATTGCTTGGAGATGTTCATCCCCAACGCCCCGGAAATTGGCAAACGGTACACAAATCGCGCGCCGGTGGCCGCCCGGCTTTTGACCCGCGCGCCCAGTGATTGTTGCAAGATATCGGGCACCGCATGCCCGTCCGACCCATTGGAGGTCATGAACGAATCGCCCATGACAAGCACCTTGATGGGTTCTTTTGCTTGTGCCGTGCCGGCAGGCAGCGCCAGCAATACCAAAGCAAGCCCGGTCAGGGCCAGAAAATTGCGCATGTCATCCCCCTCAGAATCATATGGCAGACGTCAAAAATGGCACGGGAATGGGGCAAAAATGTGGACTCTGTGTCAAATTCATGCGGCTCGCCGGCCATTGCCCTGCGGATTTTGCCCAAGCCTCTGACCTTGCACGGTGCGCGGTCCCGCTCTACATGGCTAGACATGTCACAGGTCAAATCCGCATCCAAATCCGATCCGAACTACAAGGTGATCGCCGAAAACCGGCGCGCCCGGTATGATTACGCGATCGAAGAAGACGTCGAATGCGGCATCATCCTCGAAGGCTCCGAGGTGAAATCGCTGCGCATGGGTGGCGCCAATATCGCCGAAAGCTATGCCGCGGTCGAGGAGGGCGAGCTTTGGCTCGTCAATTCCTACGTCGCCCCCTACAAACAGGCCAAGACCTTTGGCCACGAGGAACGGCGCCGCCGCAAATTGCTGGTCTCGCGCAAGCAACTGGCAAATCTGTGGAACGCGACCCAGCGCAAGGGCATGACGTTGGTCCCGCTGGTGATGTATTTCAACCACCGTGGCATGGCCAAGATCAAGATCGGCATCGCCAAGGGCAAGAAAAACCACGACAAACGCGAAACCTCGGCAAAGCGTGACTGGTCCCGGCAAAAGGCCCGGCTGCTAAAAGACAACGGCTGAACCGCGCCCCCTGATCGCCCCCCTGATCACGCCGATTGCACGGCCCGCCCTTGCCAGCCTGCGCACTGGGCGGTAGGCAATGGAAAACCTGTTTCAAAGGGGGCTTTCATGTCCGATGATCCCAAAACGCTGGTCAGCGTTGATTGGCTGGCCAAACACCTCAAGGACCCGGATCTGCGCCTGCTTGACGCGTCGATGTACCTGCCGGACGCGGGCCGCGATCCAAAGGCGGAATACGACGCGGCACATATCCCCGGCGCGCGGTTCTTTGACATTGACGATATCTCGGATGCGCGCTCGGACTTGCCGCATATGGCACCCCCGGTGGAAAAATTCATGTCTCGCCTGCGCGCGATGGGCGTGGGCGACGGGCATCAGGTGGTGGTCTATGACGGCGCGGGCCTCAATTCGGCGGCGCGGGTGTGGTGGCTCTTTCGCCTCATGGGGCAAAGCAACGTCGCGGTGCTGGACGGTGGACTGCCCAAATGGGTCGCCAAGGGCCATCCCACCGATGACATGCCGCCAATCCCGCGTGACCGGCACATGACCGTGCGCCTGCAAAACCAGCTGGTGCGCGACGTCACACAGGTTGCCCACGCCTCCAAACTGGGCGATCCACAGATCGTGGACGCCCGCTCTGCTGAACGGTTCCGCGGCGATGCGCCCGAACCCCGCGCGGGCCTGCGCGCCGGGCATATCCCCGGTTCACGCAATGTGCCTTTCACTTCGCTGCTGAATGACGACAAGACACTGAAATCCCCTGCCGAAACCCGCGCAATATTTGCCGCCGCCGGGGTCGATCCGGACAAGCCGGTGATCACCACCTGCGGGTCTGGCGTCACGGCGGCCATTCTGGCGCTGGCACTGGAACGGATGGGCCACAAGGCGTGGTCGCTTTATGATGGATCGTGGGCGGAATGGGGCATGTTCCCCACCGTACCCGTCGCAACCGGAGACGCGTGAATGTTCGAAACCCTAAAGGAACAACCGGCGGACAAGATCCTGACGCTGATGCAGATGTACCGCGACGATCCGCGCGACACCAAGGTTGATCTTGGCGTTGGCGTCTACAAGGACGCGACCGGCCTGACCCCGGTGATGCGCGCCATCAAGGCCGCCGAACACCAGTTGTGGGAACAACAAGACAGCAAGGTCTATACCGGGCTGGCGGGCGATCCTGCCTTTGCCGACGCGATGATCGGGCTGGTGCTGGACGGTGCCCTGCCGCGTGACACCGTCTCCGCGGCGGGCACTCCCGGCGGCACCGGCGCGTGCCGTCAGGCATTCGAGATGATCCTGATGGCAAACCCCGATGCGCGGATATTCGTGTCTGACCCGACCTGGCCAAACCACTTGTCGATCCTGAAATATCTCGGTGTCGAAGCCGTCCCTTACCGCTATTTCGATTCCGAAACCGGGGGCGTGGATGTGGATGGCATGTTGGCCGATATCCGCACCGCCCGCAAGGGCGACGTGGTGCTGCTGCATGGCTGCTGTCACAACCCGACGGGCGCGAACCTCAACAGTGCCGAATGGGATGCCGTGATCAAGGTGCTGCTGGAAACCGGGGCCACCCCGATGATCGACATCGCCTATCAGGGCTTTGGCGACGGGCTTGACGCTGATGCGGCCGCCACCCGCAAGGTCGCGGCGGCGGTGCCGGAATGCCTGATCGCGGCAAGCTGTTCCAAGAATTTCGGCATCTACCGCGAACGCACCGGCCTGCTGATGGCCGTCGCGGCCGATACCGGCGCGCGCCCGCTCAATCAGGGCACACTTGCGTTTCTCAACCGGCAAAACTTCAGCTTTCCACCCGATCACGGCGCACGGCTGGTCACGATGATCCTGAACGATGACGCCCTGCGCGCCGATTGGATGGCGGAACTGGAAGAGGTGCGCAACACAATGCTGGGTCTGCGGGCCCAGCTTGCGGCGGAATTGCAGCGGCTGTCAGGGTCCGACCGTTTCGGCTTTCTCGCGCAGCACCGGGGCATGTTCTCGCTGCTGGGCACCAGCGCCGAAAAGGTCGCGGAACTGCGCGACAAACACGGCATCTACATGGTGGGTGACAGTCGCATGAATATTGCCGGGCTGAACGCACGAACGGTGCCAATTCTGGCGCGTGCGATCATCGACGTCGGGATCTGAAAACTGCAGATCCGGCATCGGCTTGGCGGCAAGCCAAATCGGGGCCGCCCGCCTGCCCAACCGCGTGATTCAGACGGGCAGGCGGCGGGATCTCATGCCGAAAACGGGGGGTTTCACACTGTCCGCGACCGCGCAGTGCACAAATAACAGGCAGATTGCACCGCGTTAACCAGATTCGCAAAAGCGACTTTGCAATCTGTAGATATTTTGGTCCGCGCCGCACGTATTTGCCCGCATGCCGCAAAACGCCCGCAAAATCCCCGATCTGCCGCCACCTGTTTTCTACATAAACAGGTTGCCGCCACACATATTCGGGCATTTGATCCCCGCGCCGCCGTGCATCCATGCGCGTGCTTGCCCATGCGATCCCGCCATTAGTCCCGCCAACCCGCACCCGAATCGCAAGAACCCGAACCTTTCGGTCCGAGTTCTTTGTTAGCGTGTTTGTGGCGTGTCAGCCTTTGGCAAATTCGGGATAAGCCTCCATGCCCAGCTCTGACATATCCAGCCCGGTAATCTCGGCTTCTTCACTGACCCGGATGCCGCCCATCACCGCCTTGAGCACCAGCCAGACGACCAGCGACACGGTAAAGACAAACACCCCGACAATGGCAAAACCTGCGATCTGGATCACGAATGACGCGCCACTGGTATAGACCGGCACCACCAGCGTGCCCCAGAATCCCGCGATCAGGTGCACCGGGATTGCGCCGACAACATCGTCGATCTTCAGCCGGTCAAGGAACGGCACCGCAAAGACCACGATCACGCCGCCCACAGCACCAATCCAAAGCGCTCCGAACAACGTCGGATCAAGCGGCCCGGCAGTGATCGACACCAGCCCTGCCAGCGCACCGTTCAGCACCATCGTAAGGTCGACTTTGCGGTAAAGGATCTGCGTCAGGATCAACGCGGCAACTGCGCCCGCCGCAGCGGCCATATTGGTATTGGCAAAGATCTGCGCCACGGCGTCAACATCCGAAATCGTGCCCATCGCCAGTTGTGATGCACCGTTGAATCCGAACCAGCCAAGCCACAGGATGAACGTCCCCAATGTCGCCAGTGCAAGGTTGGACCCCGGCATCGGAATGACGCGGCCATCCTTGTACTTGCCGATGCGCGGCCCCAGAACCAGCACCCCGGCAAGAGCGGCAAAACCACCTGCGGCATGTACCAGTGTGGACCCCGCGAAATCACTGAAACCCATCTGCGACAGGAAACCGGCACCCCACTGCCAGGACGCCTCGACCGGATAGATAAATCCTGTCAGAACAACGACAAAGATCAAAAACGGCCACAGCTTGATCCGCTCCGCCAATGTGCCCGACACGATGGACGCCGTGGTCGCGCAGAACATCAGCTGAAAGAAAAAGTCGGAGGCGTTGGAATAGCCGCCCGCGTCGATGGTTGTCTTGACATCCTTCGGGCCAAGGGCGCCAAAAACGTCCTGAATGATCCAGTTTCCGTCGCCGGGATACATCACGTTATAGCCCATCAGCCAGTACATGATCGCCGCAATGGAAAAGAGCGCGATATTCTTGGTCAGCTGCGTGGTGACGTTCTTGGACCGTACCAGTCCGGCCTCCAGCATGGCAAAACCAGCCGCCATCCAAAAGACCAGAAAGCCGCCGATCAGGAACAGCAGCGTGTTGAAGATGAAAGTGGTATCCGCAAGCGTTGCAAATTCGGTATCCTGGGCCATCCCCAGACCGGGCAGCGCGACAAAAGCCGTGGCCGCCGCCGGGATAAGAAAGCGTGGTTTCATGTGTTTGGTTTCCTTCAGCAGGCAGGGGTTCAGATGGCGTCTTCGCCGGTTTCGCCAGTGCGCACGCGCACGGCCTGTTCGACATCAAGGACAAAGATCTTGCCGTCCCCGATCTTGCCGGTATGTGCGGTGCGGGTGATCGTCTCTACGATCTGATCGGCAACCGCATCGGCCACCACCAGCTCAAGCTTCACCTTCGGCACGAAGTTGACGACATACTCCGCGCCACGGTAAATTTCGGTATGGCCCGACTGCGCACCAAATCCCTTGATTTCCGTCACCATCAAACCGCGCACCCCCGCGCCTGTCAGCGCCTCGCGCACGTCCTCAAGCTTGAACGGCTTGATCGTAGCTATAATCAGTTTCACTTCAGTCATCCCTCTTCCAGTGCGCCGAAAACGCCGCAATATGCCGGTCGACCAGAAACATAATGGTGCTGCGATGGAAGGTTTTGTCGCAAACGCATTACCATAAACGCACCAGGTGCGCCTAAATATTAGGCGTGATCGCTAATATGCTTAAATGTTGTGCGAATTTTTGATGTCCGACATGGCGAGTGCCGCTAAACATTCATGCGGACACACTGTAAGGTGCTGAAAAAATCAGGCCGGGCAGGCAAATTTATGAGTGATTCATCCAAACGCAAACGTCCATTGGTGGCGGATAAGCGTGTTGGCGCAAAGCGCAAGCCGGCCGCCAAGACGCCGCCACGCAAAACAGGCACCGCTCGGCGCAAGGCGGCGCGGCCCAGACGCGCGCGGCGCGGTGGGATACTGGGTCTGCTCAGCGCACTAGTGGGCTGGTTCTTGCGTCTGATCTGGAAGATTGTCTGGCGCGTCACGGCTGTGGCCATGATCGTGCTGGCAATGGCGGTTGGCTATTTCTACACGACGCTGCCGCCGCTTGAAGCGCTGCTTGACGGTCGCGCGCGTGGGTCCGTCACAATGCTGGACCGCAACGGTGATGTTTTTGCCTGGCGCGGTGACCAGTTTGGCGGCGTGGTGACTGCTGATTCAGTGTCGCGGCACCTGCGCAATGCGGTCGTGGCGACAGAGGATAGGCGGTTCTATCGCCACTTCGGGATCAGCCCGCGCGGCGTCGCGTCTGCGGTGCGCATCAACCTGTCCGAGGGCCGCGGCCCGTTGCAGGGCCATGGCGGTTCAACAATCACGCAGCAGGTCGCAAAGCTTTTGTGTCTGGGTGAGCCTTTTGACCCCACAGCAGGCGTCACAGAAAAGGAATACGAGGCCGGTTGCCGCCGTACATCGCTAAAACGCAAGGCGAAAGAAGCGCTGTTTTCCATGGCAATGGAAGTGAAATACTCCAAGAACGATATCCTTTCGATTTACCTGAACCGCGCTTACATGGGCGGTGGTGCATTTGGTGCAGAAGCGGCGGCGCAGCGGTTCTTTGGCAAATCAGCGGCAACCGTCAGCCCTGCCGAAGGTGCAATGCTGGCCGGGTTGCTGACAGCACCCACGACCTTGTCACCCACCAATAACCTTGACCGCTCGCAAGACCGTGCCGCGACCGTGATCGGCCTGATGCGTGCGCAAGGTTACCTGACAGCGGCAGAGGCGGAAGATGCCTTGGCAAATCCCGCAGAATTGTCTGAGGCCGCCGAAGCCGAAGCCGGCGGGTATTTCGCGGATTGGGTCATGTCGTCCGGGCCAGAATTCTTTACCCGCAACACAACCGAGGATGTGATCATCAACACGACACTGGATCAGCGTCTTCAGCGTGCGGCGGAGGAGGGTCTGAACTGGGTTTTTGCCAACAAGGTCAAGGACGGCTCCATGGCGCAGGCAGCGATTGTCGTGATGTCGGCAGACGGCGCCGTGCGTGCAATGGTCGGCGGGCGCAAGACCAAGGTTGCGGGCGCCTTCAATCGCGCAACGCAGGCCATGCGGCAGACCGGATCGGCGTTCAAACCCTTCGTCTATGCGGCGGCGCTTGACCTTGGCTATTCGCCCAATGACATCATTGTTGATGAACCCTATTGCCTGAACATTCCCGGATCGGGGCAATGGTGCCCCAAGAATTACACCAACAATTTCAAAGGCTCGGTGACGCTGACCGACGCGCTGAAGAATTCGTTGAACATTCCTGCGGTCAAGGTTTCCGAAAGCGTCGGGCGCGAGTTGGTGAGCGAAGTCGCGACCCAGTTCGGGATCAAGAGCGATCTGGCCGCCGGTCCTGCGCTGGCGCTTGGCGCATCAGAAAGCACCCTGCTGGAAATGACGGGCGCCTATGCGGGGATCTTGAACGGCGGCTCGTCCGTGCTTCCTTATGGGTTGGTGGATCTGCGTTTGATGGGCGACGATGAACCGCTGATGGGGACAGGCGGCGGTATTGGCGAACGGGTCATCCAGGAAGAGGCGGCGCGGCAGCTTGTCTATATGATGGAGAAGGTCATTTCCGAAGGCACCGGCGCGCGGGCGCAATTTGGCGGTCGACAGCTTGCCGGCAAGACCGGGACCACCTCCGCCAACAAGGACGCATGGTTCATCGGGTTCTCGGCGGACTACGTCGCGGGTGTCTGGATGGGCTACGATGACAATACACCGCTGAAGGGCGTATCGGGCGGCGGTTTGCCGACCGACATCTGGCGCGAGGTCATGTCACGGGTCCATGAAGGCACGCCGCTTTCTGACCTGCCGATGTCTATGCCCAGGACTGCGACACGGGTGGAGGAAACTGTTTCGCAGAGCGCGCCGATCCCGGTGCCGCGTCAGGAAGAAACCATCATAGATCAGGTGTTGCGCGATATTTTCGGGTCCAGCGGCGGTGGCAGCGGGGTCCCGGCACCAAACGCCGGCGATCGTTAGATATCGTTATAGGCGTGCAAAATGGGGCGGATTTCGGAAACCGCATCTTAAATTTAGTATGCCTTGGTTGTGGGGCATGAATTTGTGTAAACCTGCGAAAGCTGTGCAACAGGCAACGCAGTCGGAGAGGCCTCAATGCGCGACGAAGTGACAAGGCGAGGGAAGAACGAACTGCGCAGCGTGCGTCGACGCAGCCGTACGTTGTACTGGTCAGTGGCGTTGTTCAGTTTGTTTGCCAATCTGCTGATGCTCACCGGGCCGCTTTATATGCTTCAGGTATATGACCGTGTGCTTGGCTCCGGCTCGGAGGAAACGCTGATCGCGCTGTCCGTGCTTGTGGTCTTTCTATACGGTATCATGGGCATCCTGGATTATACGCGCGGCCGCATCATGACGCGTGTGGGCGCACGGTTTCAGGCGAGTCTGGACCGCCGTGTTTTTGATGCCGTGTTGCGTAAATCGGCTGTGGCGCCTGATGAAAAAACCAACGCGGGGCTTGCCGATCTGGAAGCGGTACAAAGGCTTATTACATCGCCTGTACTGATGGCGGCGTTCGATGTGCCATGGACGCCAATCTTCTTTGCGGCGATTTTCGTGTTTCATCCATTGCTGGGGTGGACCGCGCTTTGCGGTGCTGCGGTGCTGATCGTGATTGCGGTCGCCAATCAACTGCTGTCGCGCGAAAGTCAGGCCCACGCCGGTGTTGCAGGTCAGGCCGCAGGAGCGATGTCTGATCAGATACGCACCGAGGCAGAGATGGTGCAGGCGATGGGTATGCGCGATGCCGCCTTTACCCGCTGGCAAAAGGCGCGCGGAGTGGCGCTTGAACAGCAGGTAAAGTCATCAGATGTCGTCGGCTCCTTTTCTTCTTTAACCAAGACGATACGGCTGTTTTTGCAATCGGCAATGCTGGGCCTTGGTGCTTGGCTCGTTTTGCAGAACGAGATGACGCCGGGGGGAATGATCGCAGGATCGATCCTGCTGGGTCGTGCGCTGGCCCCGGTTGAGATGGCGTTGAACCAATGGCCAATGGTTCAGCGCGGGATGACCGCGTGGGAACAACTGGCACGGCTTTTGGGGGCCGTGGCACCTGAACCTTTGCGCACCACCCTGCCAAAGCCGCGCGCAAGTCTGGTTGCCAAGGGGTTGACGGTGGTTCCGCCGGGCGAAAAACAAGCTTCGCTCAAGTCGGTCAGCTTTGAGGTCAAGCCAGGGCAGGCTGTTGGCGTGATCGGCGCGTCAGGCGCCGGCAAAACGACATTGGCGCGGACGTTGACCGGCGTTTGGCCGCCCGCAGGCGGATACATCCGTTTGGATGGTGCGTCATTGGATCACTATGGCACCGAAACTCTGGGACGCCACATCGGGTATCTGCCACAGCGGGTGCAGCTGTTTGATGGGTCAATCGCAGAAAACATCGCCAGGCTGTCGGACACGCCAGACGATGCCAAGGTCGTCGCGGCGGCCAAGCTTGCTGCTGCGCATGAGATGATACTGGAATTGCCGAAAGGCTACGATACGCAGATTTCTTCGGGAAAGGTGCGCCTGTCAGGGGGGCAAATGCAGCGGATCGGCCTTGCGCGCGCTCTGTATGATGATCCGGTTATTCTGGTGCTGGATGAGCCGAACTCAAACCTCGACAATGTCGGATCACAGGCGCTTAATCATGCCATCCGGGAATTCAAAGCGAGCGGCCGATCGGTGTTGATCATGGCGCACAGGCCAGCGGCGATACAGGAATGTGACACGTTGCTGGTGCTGGATGGCGGCGTGCGTATGGCCTTTGGCCCAAAGGACGAGGTGCTGGCGAACATGGTCAAAAACCACAAGCAGATCAACAAATCACCTGTCGATTCAGGAGGCGTGACATGAGCGCCCCCAAGGACCGCAGATGGAGCGCATGGCAGCCCGTGTTGATCGGAATGCTGAGCCTGCTGTTACTGTTTGGCGGTTTCGGGACATGGGCGGTCACATCCGAAATTGCCGGCGCCATTGTTGCCAGTGGCCGGATCGAAGTGGACCAGAACCGGCAGATCGTTCAACATGACACCGGCGGCACTGTCGCGGAGATTGCGGTTGTCGAAGGCGATACGGTCGCGGCTGGGGATCTTCTGATCCGGCTTGATCCGCAACAGACGCTTTCGCAACTCACCATCATAGAAGGCCAGTTGTACGAGCTGATGGCGCGCCGGGGACGGCTTGAGGCGGAGCGGGATGAAACAGATACCGTGGTGTTCGACGATGAGTTGATCACTGTCGGCAAGCAAAATCAGGACCTTCAGGAGCTTATTGACGGTCAGCGCAACCTGTTCGAGGCGCGCCGCGTCACGGTTGCCCAGACCATCGAACAACTGCAGAAGCGCCGCGCGCAGATCGGCAACCAGATTGATGGAGTGATTGCACAGGAGGCATCGCTTACCACCCAGCTTGAGCTGATTCAGCAAGAACTGGGCAATCAGCAAACATTGTTGGACCGCGGGTTGGCGCAGGCCGGAACGGTATTGGGGCTACAACGTGAACAGGCACGGCTGACGGGACAGATCGGCGAATTGGCGGCCAACAAGGCACAGGCCGAAGGGCGCGTCACCGAAACCGATCTGGAAATTCTCAAGCTGGCGACGACAGCGCGCGAAGAGGCAATCACCCGTCTGCGCGACCTGCGCTACCGCGAGTTGGAACTGGCCGAACAGCGCATCGCATTGCGGGCGGAAATCGACCGGCTGGACATCCGCGCGCCGGTATCCGGTATCGTTTATAACATGCAGGTGCGCACACCGCGGTCTGTCTTGCGGGCCGCCGAGCCGCTTTTGTATCTTGTGCCGCAGGACAGGCCGCTGGTCATCGCCGCACGGGTTCAGCCGATTCATATCGACGAAATCGCAGTGGGTCAGAAGGTCAGCCTGCGGTTGACTGCACTGGACCAGCGGACCACGCCGGAACTGGTCGGGCAGGTCATATTGATATCCGCCGACGCGATTGAGGATCAGGCAACAGGGTTGAGCTTTTTTCGTGCGGAAATCACGCTTGACCCCGGCGAGATGGACCGATTGCCAAGGGGCACGATCCTTGTGCCCGGCATGCCGGTAGATGCTTATATTCGCACGGCAGAACGGTCGCCACTGGCCTATCTGATAAAGCCGATGGCGGATTATTTCGTGCGCGCCTTCCGCGAAAGTTGATGCATCCCCCTTTCGGTTGACCCGCTTCCCGGTTAGCTTCCGCGCGATATCACGCATCAAAGGAATTGTGCCATGACCATCACCGCCCGCCTTGCCGAACTTGGCGTCAGCCTGCCTGACGCGGCCGCGCCCGCTGCGAACTATGTGCCGTTTGTTCAAATGGGCAGCACGCTTTATGTGTCCGGCCAGATTTCGCGCGATGACAATGGATTGATCACCGGAAAACTGGGCGACGGAACGGACGTTGCAACTGGCGCTGCGGCGGCAAAAACCTGTGCAATTGCTCTGCTGGCGCAGGTAAAAGCCGCGTGCGGTGGTGATATTGAACGGCTGGTTCGGGTGGTCAAGCTGACTGGTTTCGTCAATTCCACGAGCGACTTCACCGAACAGCCCAAGGTCATCAACGGCGCGTCCGATTTTCTGGTGGAAGCGTTGGGCGACGCGGGTCGGCATGCCCGTTCGGCCGTGTCAGCGGCATCATTGCCCCTTGGCGTCGCGGTCGAAATCGAAGGCATCTTTGAAATCAAATGACCCTGCCGCGCATTTTTCTAAAGCGGCCTTTTGCGCACCGTGCATTGCATGATGTGACACAGGGCCGCCCCGAAAACAGCCGCGCGGCCATTCGCGCGGCTGTGGCGGCAGGTTATGGCATAGAGATCGACGTGCAGCTAAGCGCCGATGGTGCCGCGATGGTGTTTCATGATTATGCGCTGGACCGGCTGACGGGCGCACGTGGCGCGGTGCGACTGCGCCCCGCAGCAGCACTTGAGCAGATCACGCTGAGCGGGGGTGACGAAGGAATACCGATGCTGCCAGAGGTTCTGGCGCTGGTCGCGGGGCGGGTGCCATTGCTGATTGAGGTGAAAGACCAGGACGGTGGCATGGGCCCCGATATCGGCCCGCTGGAGGCCGCGACGGCACACGCACTTGCCAGCTATGACGGCCCGGTTGCGCTGATGTCGTTTAACCCGCATTCTGTGGCTCGGTTGGCTGAACTGTTGCCGGAACTGCCGCGCGGACTTGTGACCAGCGCCTACCGTCCGGAAGATTGGCCGCTTTCCGTGGCAACCTGTGACAGGCTGCGCGATATTCCCGACTACACGCGCGCCGGGGCTTCGTTTATCAGTCACGAAGTCGACGATCTGGACCGCGCACGTGTGGGCGATCTGAAACGGGCGGGTGCGACGGTTTTTTGCTGGACCGTGAAGGATGCGCAAACAGAAGCGCAGGCACGACAAGTTGCGGACAATATCACCTTTGAGGGCTATCTTGCGGCACTGGACACTTGATCGTCCGGGATGTGGCCACAGATAGGGCTGCAAGGGCGGAACAAGGCAGAGCATAATCGCACGGGACGTTGAAATCAGGGTGGTGCCTCGGCTGGCCGATATTGGCCGCGCCGAATGGGACGCTTGCGCCTGTCCGGAAACTGCTGGGGGCGCGCGACCATCGGACCCCTTTACGAGCTACCGGTTTCTGGACGCGCTGGAGCAAAGCGGCAGCGTCGGGCCCGGCACCGGTTGGCAGCCGCAGTACATAGCGGCATCCGTTGACGGTCAGGTGATTGCGGTGGCGCCGATGTATGTGAAATCCCATTCCCAAGGCGAATACATCTTTGATCACAATTGGGCGCATGCCTATGAACGCGCTGGCGGACGCTACTACCCCAAACTTCAGATTGCCGTGCCGCATACGCCTGCGACGGGGCGGCGGTTTCTGACCCGACCGGGGTTTGAGGAAACCGGGCTGGCCGCGCTGGTTCAGGGCGCGATGCAGTTGACACAGAACAATGGGCTGTCGTCGCTGCATGTCACATTTTGCACCGAAGCCGAGGCGTTGCAGGCCCAGGACATGGGCATGATGCTGCGCAAAAGCCAGCAATTTCATTGGCGCAATGATGGTTACGTGGATTTTGACGGGTTTCTGGCCGACCTCAGTTCACGCAAGCGCAAGAATATCCGCAAGGAACGCGCGCAGGCGCAGGGTTTCGGCGGCACCATCCAGACCTTTACCGGCGATGCAATTCAACCCGAGCATTGGGATGCGTTCTGGCGGTTTTATCAGGATACGGGCGCGCGCAAGTGGGGGACGCCCTATCTCACACGGGAATTCTTTGACATTGCGCAGCAGACGCTGCGCGACGACATCGCGTTGGTGCTTGCGGAACGGGATGGCCACTGGATCGCGGGGGCGCTGAATTTCATCGGTGCGCAAGCATTGTACGGGCGGTACTGGGGCTGCAGCGAACACCATCCATTCCTGCATTTCGAATTATGCTACTATCAGGCCATCGACATTGCCATCGCACGCGGTTTGCACACGGTTGAGGCCGGCGCCCAGGGCGAACACAAACTGGCGCGCGGCTATTTGCCCACGCCGACGTGGTCTTTGCATTGGATGCGGGACGAAGGATTTGCCAATGCCGTGGGCGATTATCTGCGGGCTGAACGCGCAGCAGTAGATGAAGAAATCGAGATATTGACGGAATATGGTCCGTTTAGACGCGCCGAAATCGAGGAACAACAATGACCGAAAGACTTAGTGAACAAACCCGAAAGACTGTTCTGGACCCGCTGTTCAAAACCGGCTGGAAAATGCAGGAAGACCGTGACGCAATTGAAAAGACCTTCAAATTTAGCGATTTTGCGGACGCTTTCGGATGGATGACCCGTGTTGCCATCTGGGCAGAAAAATGGAATCACCACCCCGAATGGAGCAATGTTTACAACAAGGTTACGGTGACATTGATCACACATGACGTTGACGGGCTCAGCTCACTGGATGCAAAGCTGGCGCGCAAGATGGATGGCCTGAAGGGCGAAATCGAAAGCTAATGGAAGACTAATGCAAGATTTTATGAACACCGAACTGTGGCAGGGCAAAACGATCGCGGACCTGCTGACACTTGAATTTTTGGCCTCAACTTTCGGTTCTATACTGGGTGCCCTTGCGATCCTTGTGGTCGGTTGGGTTGTCTCAAGCTGGCTGCAGCATCGGGTGCAGAACTTGGGCAAGCGGCACAAGCATCTGGACGAAATGCTTTTTGAATTCCTTGGTTCCATCGTGCGCTATGTGATCATTGGTTTCACGATCCTGTTTGTTCTCAACACATTCGGCGTGCGCACGACGTCGGTCGTGGCCGTCATTGGTGCGGCAGGTCTGGCGA
>JAGXHC010000158.1 GCA_024636405.1 Sulfitobacter sp.
ATGCCTGCCTGAGCACATCGCGCAGATCAACGCGCTGGTGCCTGCGGACCGCCAGATTTCGTTACCCTCAAGCTGACGTCAGCGATGTCAGTTGGCGGCCACGTTGGTGACTGCGTTCACGACACCGAACACCGACCCCACAAGACCCAGAATGGTGCGGGTATTGGTCAGCGGGCTTTCGGTTGCCAGCACCAGATCGCCGGATTGAATATAAAAGTTGCGCGCCGAAAACAGGCCGTCCGAAGTCGTCAGATCAATGGTGAAAACAACGCGCGTGTTTTGCGGGCCCCGCACCCCGGCACGCAAAGCGCTTGCAGGGTATTCACGCAGCACAAGGATGCCTTCGGGATCGGCGCGGGTGTCATTGATGCCGCCGATGATGGCGATCGCATCCAATGCCGACACATCGTCGCGGTTAAAGGCAAACTGCGCTTCGCGTCCCGCCGCGCCAAGTGACAGGAAATAACGGCGGTCGTCCTCGACGATCAGCTTGTCACCGCCCTGAAGCCGCGTGTCCAGTGACGGGTTGTCATATAACCGGTCAATGGAAGTGGCATAGATATTTGAACCGCGCACCAGCTTGATCTGAGGGTTCGCAATGGAATCGCGTACGCCGCCTCCGGCAGATATTGCCGCAAGCACGCTGTAGTTCTGATCCGGCATCAGGACGGTGCCGGGACTGTTGACGCCACCGACCAGATCAATCGAGTTGCCACGACCTTCGGCCATCGCCAACTGTACCTGCGCCGACGGCACAATTGGTTCAAGTTGCCGCTGAATAAGCTGGCGCGCGCTGTCCGGGGTGCGGCCACCGACGCGGACCTTGCCGATGTAGGGAACAAAGACGGTGCCCGCTTCGGACACACGCACGCCCTTCATTGTGGCCACCCGTTGTTCGGGGCTGGTCAAAAGCGAATTTTCGCTGCTGTCCCAGATCAGCAGGTCAAGTGAATCGCCTGCGCGGATCACTTGTGCGTTTGACCCGCTGGACCGCCCGATCCAGCTGTAGCTGCGGCTGCCATTGCGTGGCCAATCGGCCACGGTTGGCAGGAACGCGCGGGTGACGGGGTATACCGAAATCTGAGCAGCCGGATCATCCGCGTTCTTGACGATTTCCTTTTCGATGGCAGCGCCACGCGGAAGATTGCTGCACGCAGCAAGCGTTATTGTCAGGATTATCCAGACAGCATATTTGGCTAAAAGACCCATGATCGCTTGACCGCTCTTTTGGTTGATCCCTTTTAGAGACGCATTTTGTTCACCTGCGCAAGGGCGCAATCCAAAGATACAAGTAGCGAACAAAATCCCGTCGCCAGTTGGAATTCTATGGCGTGCAAGATACTGGCTGGAGTCATGACGTCAATCGTTTCGAACAAGACAGCGGAAAATTCCAATGTATTGCTGCTGGGCGCGTCCGGGCAGCTGGGGTCAATGCTGCGCGGATTTTGGCCGACCGATGGGCAAATGACCTGTGCAGGCAGGCAAACCAAAGCGGGCTGGCTGACCTTTGATCCGATTGTCGATCATGCGGCATTTGTTGAGGCCGCGCGCGCCCGGACGGCGGTCATATGCTTTTGCGGGGTGACGCCTGCCCATGCCGCGCGCAGCGGTGACACGCTGTCGCTCAATACCGATCTGGCGTTGGCGGCGGTGCGCGCAGCGGCGGCGGCGCGGGCAGGGCCAGTGTTTTTGGCATCTTCGGCAGCCGTTTATGGCCGGGCGGTTGGCCCGCTTGTTGAAACGCAGCACTGCGAACCGGTCACCGCATACGGCGAAGCAAAGCTTGGCATGGAACTGTCCGCGCTGGCGTTGGGGCAGGAACTGGATCAGGCGGTTCATATCCTGCGTATCGGAAATGTCGCGGGTGCCGATGCTATTCTGGGTGGTTGGCGCACCGGTATGGCGCTGGACAGGTTGGCTGATGGCACGACGCCGCGGCGCAGCTATATCGGGCCTGTAACCTTGGCGCGGGTGATGCACCGGCTGACGTGCATTTCCGATCTGCCACCGGTCCTGAACATTGCCGCGCCGGGTACTGTGGCGATGGGCGCGTTGTTGGACGCGGCAGGACTGGCGTGGTCGCCGCGCCCAGCATCATGTGCGGTAATCGCAGAGGTCGCGTTGTCCACGGAAAGGCTGGAAAGCTTTTACAATTTTGCGTCTGATGATATTGGCGCCGCAGCAATGGCGGCCCAGTGGCGCGCATTCTGCGCTGTTAAGTGAGACCCTGAAGTGACCTGGCGCAAACGCATCTTTGACCTTTTTTTCGCAAGCCTGCTGGTGATCATCCTGGGACCGATTTTGATCGGGCTGTTGGTCTGGCTTCTGGTCAAGGAAGGTCGCCCGCTTTTTCACGTTGCCGAGCGTATGAAAACGCCGAACGAGCCGTTTCGCCTGTGGAAGCTGCGCACCATGACAGTTGCGGCGCGCGATCAGGGGGTATCTGGTGGCGACAAGGCGGCACGCATCACGCCGACGGGTGCATGGCTGCGTGCCAAGCGCCTGGACGAATTTCCGCAGTTGTGGAACCTTCTCAAAGGCGACCTGAGCTTTGTCGGCCCGCGCCCGCCGCTACGCGAGTACGTTGAAAGATTTCCGCATCTCTATGGTGAAGTGCTGAAATCACGACCGGGGGTGACCGGGCTGGCGACAATCAGATTTCACAAACATGAAGAAGCGTTGCTGGCGCGCTGTTCCAGCCCGGCGGAAACCGACGATGTATACTGCCGAATCTGCATCCCGCGCAAAGCGCGATTGGATCTCATATACCAACGAAACCAATCAACCTGCTATGATTTCGATCTTGTTTTCCAGACGATCGGAAACCTCTTTCGGCGCAGAAAATGACTTTATAACAAGCAATAGCGCACTATTTGCGCTCTGTAGGAAAAGAGTTGCCGACTGGCGGATTTTAAGCTGGGAAAAAATGCTAAGTATCTGTTATACATTGGGCGCTGCTAATTTTTTCCGGTCTTTTGGTTTCCATTACCTATAAAACTGATTTATCGCCCGTGAGGCGCAGCATATTTTGCTGACACGATGTCTCTGAGGGTGCTGGGGGTGACAATTTCATGATATTATCCTGGCTTAAACGGCTTACCAAATCCCAAAAGCGCATAATGTTTCTGGCGCTTGATGCCGTAATTTTATTGTTTGCGCTTGTCGCCGCGTTCTTCGCACAAGGGCTTGAGGCCGGCGCGGCGCGCGGATTGATTTCGTTTCTGCCGGTGCTGCCTTATGTGCTGCTGACTGCGGTGGGCGTGTCCGTCTGGCTTGGTGTGTCCGCGGTCCAGTTGAATGCCTACGAGGCTGCCGCTGTTGGGATGACGGGGCTGCTGGCGCTTTCGGTGTTTCTGGTGTCGGTGATCATATCCGCGCTCGCTGGTCTGGATCTGCCGCTTGGTCTGCATGTTGTGTTCGGCGCGATCTTCTTTTCTCTTATCGTGATCAGCCGTGCCGTCCTGCTTCAGGTGGTGCTGGCGATCTACCGGCGCGGCGGGCCCATTTGCCGGGTGCTGATCTATGGCGCGGGGACGACCGGAACCCAGCTTGTTTCGGCCCTGCGTGGACACGAAAGCATCGACCCCGTCGCTTTCGTTGATGACAACGTGGCCTTGCAAGGGCTGAGCGTGGCACGCCTGCCGGTCTATACGCCGCTGCGTATTGCCGAAGTTGCCAAATCGCTTAAGATACACCGCGTGTTGCTGGCGGTTCCGTCGCTGAGCCTGCCCAAACAAGCCCAGATTGCGCGCCGTCTGGAAAAGATGGGGCTGGAGGTCCAGACACTGCCTTCTTTTGCCCAGTTGATCGGCGAAGAAGCGCTGCTTGATAAACTGACGCCGGTTTCAGCGCAACGGTTTCTCAATCGTGATGAGGTAGATAATTCGCTGGGCCCCACAGCGGCTTCTTATGCTGGCAAGGTTGTGCTGGTCTCCGGCGCGGGCGGTTCCATTGGATCTGAATTGTGTCGGCAGGTTCTGGAATGCAGACCGCGCCGTGTCGTGCTTTACGAACTCAGCGAGTTGGCGCTTTATACCATTGATATGGAACTGCGGCAGCTTGCGGAAGACGCAGGTGTGACCATTGTGCCGGTGCTTGGGTCTGTCACCGACGCCAGACAGGTCCGCAAGGTTTTGGTCGACCACGAAGTCGACATCATTCTTCATGCCGCCGCCTACAAGCATGTCCCGCTGGTCGAGGCGAACCCGCTGGCCGGTCTGGTCAACAATGTATTCGGCACGCAAACATTGGCGCATCAGGCCGCAAAGGCCGGGGTCAAACATTTCATGTTGATCTCTTCGGACAAGGCCGTGCGCCCCACCAATGTCATGGGCGCGTCCAAGCGGCTTGCCGAATTGGTCATCCAGGACATGGGTCGACGTTTCTCGGATGCCGACAGCCCGGTTTTTTCCATGGTTCGATTTGGCAATGTGCTGGGGTCTTCCGGGTCTGTTGTGCCCCTGTTTCAGGAACAGCTTAGCCGGGGTGGACCGCTGACCGTTACAGACCGGTCCGTAGCGCGGTATTTCATGACCGTGCAAGAAGCGGTGCGTCTGGTGCTTCAGGCCGGAGCGCTTGCCCAGGGGGGCGAGGTTTTTGTCCTTGATATGGGCAAACCAGTGCCGATCCTGCATCTGGCACGGCAAGTGATTGAAAGCGCGGGTTACACAGTGCGCGATGACGCCAACCCAGACGGCGACATCGAAATCGAGATCACGGGGTTGCGCCCTGGTGAGAAGATGACAGAAGAACTGACGCTGACGGGTGAGTTGATCGGCACCCGGCATCCCAAGATCTTTTCCGCGCGGGAGGAGGGATTGTCAGAGATCGAAATCGCCTCTGCCTTGCGGGGATTGCGTGAGGCGTTTGTTGCCAGTGACGAAGACATGGCCCGCAGAGTGGTCCGTCGTTGGGTCGAAAACCCGGACACGCAGCAACAGCGACGGATATCGTCCTGACAGGCGCGGTATAGTTCAAACCTGTCACCTGAATGCCGCTATCGCCGTGCACGCTGCTGTTTTCCAAGACAAAGCGTTGCATTGCGATGGCCCCGAAGGCAGAATCCTCATTCAAGTCTTTCGGGCAGAGGACACGACTGTGCAGCAGGCCACCACGCGAGCGAAAACATCTTTTCGGATATCGACCATTCTGACGGGTCTGATCGCCATCGGCATTTGCGGTTCTGCGCAGGCTCAGGATTTTGACGATATCTTCTTCACGCCAGACCGGCCAACGCTGAACTTCTACGGCTCGCCCGGACTGGTGGATATGCCGACGGCACATGCGCTTCCCGACGGGCAGTTTGTTATCGGTATTTCCAGTTTTGGCGGGATAACGCGCAGCACGCTTACGTTTCAGGCGACACCGCGGTTGTCTGCCAGTTTTCGATACGTCGGGATACAGGACTGGAACTCGAACGGGTTTGAGACGTACCGCGACCGCAGTTTTGACGTTCGCTACCTTTTGAAGCGCGAAAGCACCTATTTGCCTGCCGTTACGATCGGGCTTCAGGATTTCGCGGGCACTGGTATTTATGCCGGTGAATATGTCGTGGCGACCAAATCGTTTTCCGGTTCGTCCGTTCCCGGTGATATCAAGGTCACTGCCGGTCTTGGATGGGGGCGGCTTGGCAGTTCGGGCAGCATTGGTTCGCCTTTTGGTGGCAACCGTCCCGGCTTTACCGTTGGCAGTACGGGCGGCAAACCCTCGTTTGACCAGTGGTTTCGTGGTCCCGCAGCCCCTTTTGGCGGTGTCGAATGGCAGGTGAACGACCGGTTCGGCGTCAAGGCTGAATACAGCTCTGACGCTTATCAACCCGAAACGGGCCTGCGCACGGTGTTCACGCGCAAGTCCCAATTCAACTTTGGCGCTGAATACCAGTACTCAGAACGCGTTCGCCTTGGTGCCTATTACCTTTACGGCTCGGAATTTGGGTTGAACGTACAGGTACAACTTAATCCCCGGCGTCCGCTTTCGCCATTGCGTGTGACGCCGACGCTGTCTGTCGCGCAGCGCCCCAGCCGCGCCGCCGATCCCGATGCATGGGGCACCGGCTGGACCGCGCAACCCGGCGCACAAACCAGCCTGCGCGATCAGATGATACCGGTGCTTGAGCAAAGCGGACTGACGCTTGAGGCTTTGTCAGTGACCGCGTCGCGGGCTGAATTGCGGTTCCGCAACGACCGCTATGGCGCGACATCCGTCGCAGTGGGCCGGGCCGCGCGCGCCATGGCCGAAGTATTGCCCGCTTCTGTAGAAACGTTCCGCATCGTGCCGATGGTCAACAATTTGGCGCAATCGGCTGTGTCGATCCGGCGCACTGATCTTGAGACGCTGGAATATGACCCACAGGCCGCTGAAGCGCTTTTGGCGGTCAGCAACATCGGGGCTGCGACACCGACGTTGCCGGGTGCTGCGCGCAATACGGCACTTTACCCGGACTTTGCCTGGACGCTGGCGCCCTATTTCGAGCCCAGCTATTTCGATCCGGACGAACCTGTGCGGCTCGACGTGGGCGTAAAACTTGAACTGAAATATCGTCCCGCGCCGGGCTGGTTGATCAGCGGTGATCTGCGTCAGCGCGTCGCCGGTAACGTCGGGGATTCAACGCGCGGCAGCAACTCTGTCCTGCCGCGGGTGCGCACCGATGGACTGCGCTATGCGCAGGGGGGTGATACCTATATCCGGTCATTGTTTGTGTCCAAGCAATGGAAGCCGGGCAATAATCTTTATGCACGCGCCAGTGCCGGATATCTGGAGCAGATGTTTGGCGGCGTTTCCACTGAACTGCTGTGGAAGCCGGTTGCCAGCCGTCTCGCGCTGGGAGTTGAGGCGAATTATGTCAAGCAACGCGATTTTGACGGTCAATTCGGCTTTCAGGATTATGGCGTGGCAACAGGGCATGCGTCGGCCTATTATGAATTTGGTGGCGGTTATCACGGTCAGCTAGACGTTGGACGCTACCTTGCCGGTGACGTCGGGGCCACGGTCACATTGACCCGAGAGTTTGAAAATGGCTGGCGCGTCGGCGGTTTCTTTACCGTGACGGATGTCTCTGCTGAGGACTTTGGTGAAGGGTCATTCGACAAGGGCATCAACCTGACCATTCCGGTCAGTTGGTTTCTTGGCACACCGGGCAAGCGTACAATCGGCACCACAATCCGACCGATCCAACGCGATGGTGGTGCGCGGCTTAGTGTGGATGGGCGTCTGTATGAACAGGTGCGGTCCGGACACCGAAATGCGCTGGAAGGCCAATGGTCGAGGGTTTGGGAATGATGCGCTTTTCGATCGGTACAGTGTTGGCCTTTGTGCTGGCGCTAAGTGGATGCAGTGGCGGTCAGAAAGACGCTGATAAAGGTGTATTCCTGAACGCGGGAGCGGCTATGCTGGAACAAGCCAAAGCGCGGATAAAGGGCGGCGGCAAGAAAGCACCGGTCGGCCGCGTTGTAATCACGCGCGCGTTGCTGGATCAGACGCCGGGCGCCGTGATGGAGGTGATCCCGGACCGGTCCGGGCTACAGGATTTTCTGGCGCTGATAGAGACCCGGAATGACCCCTATCCCGGCACGGTCGAGGTGTGGAAGTCTACCGACAATGCACAGCTGATTTTTCGCGATGGCGTGCTGATCTCGACGAAGGGTTTGGGCGGAGAGATCCGTTCTGCCAGTGCGCAGTCAGCGATTAACGGATTTGACGGTCAGGGTGGCGGCGGTCAGCGGGAATACACGCTGGACCGGCTGGACGGAACCGCGCAGCGGGTGGAATTTGCCTGCGACGTGACCCAATTGGGCCGCGAGACGATCCGCATTGTCGACCGGGCGGTGGCCACGTATCACCTGAAGGAGACTTGTGTGGCCGGGTCGGCACGGATCGAGAATGAATACTGGGTTGAAACCGGCAGCGGTCGCGTGCGCAAGTCCCGGCAATGGGGTGGCCCTGTGATCGGGTATTTCAACCTGCTGCGCCTTCAGGGCTGACACCGCACCAAAGACCTGCAAACTTTTGCAATCGCGACGCCGTTGTGGCCTTGCCGTTTCGGCCTGTGCGCGGCAGCATTGCGGAATGGAAAAAACGCTGCTTTCAATCGGTCATGGCTATAGCGCGCGGGCATTGGCAGATCGGCTTTTGCCGCAGGGTTGGCAGATATATGGCACCACACGCAGCGCTGAAAAGATGGCTGACATTGCCGCAACCGAGGTGGTGCCGCTGCTGTGGCCGGGCGAAAGTCTTTCGCGTCTGATTGCCACTGTGCCGAACGTCCTTGTCTCTGCCGGTCCGGGCCCGGAGGGTGATCCGGTTCTTGCTGCGCTGCGCGATGAGATTGCGGCCGCCGCGACCCATCTGCGCTGGGTTGGATATCTTTCCACAACGGGCGTTTACGGCGATCACGGTGGCAATTGGGTGGACGAAGAAACGGCGCTGAACCCTTCTACGAAGCGCGGGCAGGCACGTGTCAGCGCTGAAGCGGCATGGCAGGACATCCCGGATCTGCCGTTACATATCTTTCGGCTGGCGGGCATCTATGGACCCGGTCGCGGCCCCTTTGCCAAGGTGCGCAAGGGCACGGCCCGGCGGATCATAAAGGACGGGCAGGTCTTCTCGCGGATCCATGTTGATGACATTGCGCAGGCGCTTGATCTGTCGCTGGCTGCTCCCGATGCCGGAGCCATTTTCAACCTGTGTGACGACGATCCGGCGCCGCCGCAGGATGTAATTGGACATGCTGCCGAACTGCTGGGTGTGCCGCTGCCGCCGGCCGTGCGCTTTGAGGATGCGGAAATGACCCCCATGGCCCGCAGCTTTTATGCCGAAAGCAAGAAGGTGCGGAACGACCGGGCAAAGTCTGCGTTGGGGTGGACGCCGCTTTACCCGGATTACCGCGCCGGACTGGCCGCCATGATCGCGGAGTGCGCGGACTGATCAAAGGAACCTGCCCATGCATGGCGTCCACGATGAACGCACGCTGACCCATCTGCTTGACGGGATGGACCATGCATCAGAGGGCGACACCGTTTCGGTCCGCCATATCATAGCTGAATTTGGCGATAGGGCGATCACGCCGTTCATCTTGTTGGTCGCGCTACTGCTGGTATCGCCGCTGTCGGGTATTCCCGGCACGCCGACCGCTGCGGCGATCATAATTATCCTGCTGGCAGCGCAGGCGCTGAGTGGGCGGCGCAAGCTTTGGCTGCCGCAATTCCTGCTGCGCCGGGAAATGGCAGGTCGCCGGCTTCGCACCTGCGTGCGCTGGCTGCGCAAGCCCTGCGCCTTCATTGACCGTCATTCCCATCCGCGCCTGCAACTTCTGACTGTCGGGCCAATGCGCTGGCTGACGTTGCTGGTGATTGTGGTGATACCGCTTGGCTGGCCGGCGCTGGAGGTGCTGCCGATGTTGTCGTCGGTGGGCGCAGGAACCGTGGCGTTGCTTGCCTTTGGGCTGTTTACGCGGGATGGGCTTTATGTTGTGCTTGGGTATGCGATGGTATTGCTGACAGCGTCCATCGGGTATTTCATGTTGTTCTGATGCTTTTCAAAACGCTGGCGCGCGTTGAAATGCTGGGGCGCTGCCCCAGACCCCGGGATATTTCACGCCAGAAGAATTGAAAGGTGAGACGCCTAGGCGCGTTGCGCGCCGATGCTGGCGATGCCGAGAACGGACAGGACCTTTGCCTCGATGTGTGCGGCGTCCATGCCTGCGGTGGCATACATATCCTCGGCGCTGGCCTGATCAATAAAGATGTCGGGCAGCACCATCGACCGGAACTTCAGCCCATTGTCGAATACGCCTTCTTCTGCGAGCAGTTGCGCCACATGGCTGCCGAATCCGCCGATGGCGCCTTCCTCGACGGTGATCAGGGCCTCGTGATCGGCAGCCAGCGCCAGGATCATGTCGCGGTCCAGAGGCTTGGCAAAGCGCGCATCGGCAACTGTTGGTGTAATGCCTTTCGCGGTCAGCGCCTCGGCAGCTTTTTGCACTTCGGACAGCCGTGTCCCAAAGGACAGAAGCGCCACGCGTTGGCCTTGCTGGATGATCCGACCTTTGCCAATTTCAAGCGGTACGCCGCGTTCGGGCATGTTCACGCCGTTGCCTTCGCCGCGTGGGAACCGGAATGCGATCGGGCCGTCATTATGTGCCGCTGCGGTTGCCACCATATGTCGCAATTCAGCCTCATCCGCCGCGGCCATGACAACGAAGCCGGGTAGATTGGCGAGAAACGCCACATCAAACGCGCCTGCATGGGTCGCGCCATCCGCACCGACCAGCCCGGCACGGTCGATCGCGAACCGCACCGGCAGGCGCTGGATTGCCACATCATGCACCACCTGATCATAGCCGCGCTGAAGGAACGTCGAATAGAGCGCGCAAAAAGGCTTCATTCCGCCTGCTGCGAGCCCGGCGGAAAAGGTCACGCCGTGCTGTTCGGCGATGCCAACATCAAAGCAGCGGGACGGATAGCGTTCCGCAAACAGATTGAGCCCGGTGCCGTCCGGCATGGCCGCGGTTACGGCGCAGATCCTGTCGTCTTGCGCGGCTTCCATCAGCAAGCTGTCAGCAAAGACGCTGGTGTAACTGGGGGCGTTGCTGGGTGATTTTTTCTGCTCGCCGGTGAGCACGTTAAATTTGGCGGTGGCGTGGCCCTTGTCGCGGGCTTTTTCAGCGGGGCCGAAACCCTTGCCCTTTTTGGTCAGGACATGGATGAGGATCGGCCCGGTCGCGCGCGCCTTGACTGTGCGCAGCACTGGCAGAAGCTGGTTCATGTCATGTCCGTCGATGGGGCCGACATAGGAAAACCCGAGTTGTTCAAACAGGGTGCCGCCGACGGCCAGACCCTTGAGCATATCCTTGGCGCGCTTGGCGCCTTCGCGGAAAGGATACGGCAACAGGCTGACCGCGCCCTTGGCAGCAGCCTTGAAGTCCTGAAAGGGCTCCTCGGCGTAGAGACGCGACAGATAGGACGACATCGCACCCACGGGTGGGGCAATTGACATTTCGTTGTCGTTCAAGATGACGATCAGGCGTTTTTTCAGATCACCGGCGTTGTTCATCGCTTCATACGCCATGCCGGCGGACATTGCGCCATCGCCGATCACCGCAATCGCGTCGCCCAAACCTTCGGGGACCACACCGCCCAGATCCCGCGCCACGGCGAAACCAAGGGCCGCGCTGATCGAGGTTGAGCTGTGGGCGGCGCCAAACGGGTCATAGGGACTTTCGCTGCGCTTGGTAAAGCCGCTCAGGCCGTCTTTCATGCGCAGGGTGCGTATCCGGTCGCGGCGCTCGGTCAAAATCTTGTGCGGATAGCACTGATGGCCTACGTCCCAGATGATCTTGTCGCGCGGCGTGTCGAAAACTGCGTGCAGTGCAACGGTCAGTTCCACCACGCCCAGACCCGCGCCCAGATGGCCGCCTGTGACGGATACTGCCGAAATTGTTTCAGCACGGACTTCGCGCGCAAGCTGTGACAGCTGTGCGTCGGTAAGGTGCTTCATGTCGGCGGGCCGGTGGATCTGATCCAGCAATGGCGTGTCCGGGGTATCGGTCATCGGGCCTCCTCAGGTCTTGCGCGCAATAACGAAACGCGCGGCTTCCCGCAAGGTTTCGGCATCTGCCCCGTAGTCAGATAAGGCGTCGCAGGCCGATGTCATCAGATCGTGTGCCCGTTTGCGGGCGACCTCAAGTCCCAGAAGCGAAACGAAGGTCGCTTTGCCCGCCGCACTGTCCTTGCCCACGGCCTTGCCCATCGCGGCGGCATCGCCTTCGACATCCAGAATGTCATCGGTAATTTGAAATGCAAGGCCAAGGTCCCGTGCATAGCGGCACAAAGCGTCGCCGGAGTGGGCGGCCATGCGCGGGCCAGCCAAAGCGGACCATTCGATCAACGCGCCGGTTTTGGCTGCTTGCAGGTTGGTTATCTCGCTCAATGACAGGGGGGTTGATGCGGTTTCAGCGGCAATGTCGCGGGCCTGTCCGCCCACCATCCCGGCGACACCCGCCGCCTGCGCCAATGTCCGCAACAAAGCAAGCTGTGCTGCTTCGGGGGCATCGACCTGAGACGCCAGTTGAAACGCCAGCGCCTGCAACGCGTCCCCCGCCAGCACGGCGGTGGCCTGATCCCATTTGCGGTGAACCGTTGGCTGACCCCGGCGCAGATCGTCGTCATCCATGCAGGGCAAGTCATCGTGGATCAGCGAATAGGCGTGCAGCGCCTCTATGGCGCCGGCAGCCGGGGCCGCCGCCGCCGCACCGATGCCGTGCAAGCGTCCGCTTTCCAGCACCAGAAAGGCCCGCAATCCTTTGCCGCCTTGCGTGCCATAGCGCATAGCATCCGCGACTGCCCCGTGTTCCGCGGCCAGCGCTGTTTCGATGGTCTTCTGCGCCAGTTTCTGCGCACGGATCAGGGCGGCATTGAAGGGCCGCAGGGTCAGATCGGTGTGGCTTTGCGTGTCAAAGGCCTTCAACCGGCTTCGCCCCCACTGGGTTACCGTCGCCGTCCAGCGTGATCAGCGCGACTTTTTCCTCGGCTTCCTTCAGCTTTGCCTCACAGCGCGCCTTGAGCGCCGCGCCGCGTTCGTAAAGCGCGATGCTTTCATCCAGCGCCACGTCGCCACGTTCAAGCAGGCCCAACACCTTTTCCAATTCGGCCATTGCCGCCTCAAAACTCATTTCTTCCACGGGGGTCTCAGCCATGCGGCACCTCTCAAGTCACTGGTGGTGAGAACATAGAGGGGCGCGGCGGGCAAGGCCAGCAGGTCCGTCTGAACGAATGCAATAAGCGGCAATGTTCCTGCATTTGGACCTATATTCCGGGCGAGGCATCGGGTTTGGCTGAAACTCAGTCCGGCGCCAGCATGTAGCCCGCACCGCGTACGGTCTGAAGGTATCTCGGCTGTTTTGGGTTGTCTTCGATTTTGCGGCGCAGGCGTGTTATCTGGACATCCACGGCGCGTTCTTGTGCCTGGCCCCGGTCACGGCCCAATTCCTCGACCAGCTTGGCCCGGCTGAGCGGTGCGCCGGGTTGGGACGCAAATATCTTCATCAGCAGAATCTCGGTTGCGGTGAGGCGCACCACGTCGTCGCCCTGCCACATCTCGCCGCGCTCAAGGTCATAGCGGATCGCCCCCAGCGACAGCACTTTGGGTGCGTTGTCTGCGGCACTTGTATCTGGCACCCGCCGCAGGATGGCATTGATCCGCAGCAGTAGTTCTTTTGGTTCAAATGGCTTTGGCAGATAATCGTCTGCCCCTGCCTCCAGCCCTTCGATCCGGTCACCGGTCTCGCCCTTGGCGGTCAGAAGAAGGATCGGAGTTGTGCGGGTTTCGCGCACGGACCGGGTCAAGGCGACACCGTCTTCGCCGGGCATCATCACATCCAACACGATAAGATCAAAATCCAGCCCTGTCAGAATGCGCCGTGCGTGGCCTGCATCACGTGCTGCCGTTACCAGAAACCCGTGCCGCATCAGGAACTTCTGCAACAGCATTCTGATGCGTTCATCATCGTCCACGATCAACAGATGGGCGTCGGCGGTGCTCATGATGTGGCTTCCTTGAGCTTGACGTAGCTTTGGCGTATTTCAGGGTCCATCATCGCTTCCAGCACTGTGCGAAACCCCGAGACAGCGTCAGGCCCGGCATCCCGGAAGGCAGTACGCATCCGGACGCGCTGTGCATCTGACAAGGTCTGTTCCAGCGCGCGTCCTTTCTCTGTCAGAAATAGATGTCGCTCCCGCTTGTCATTGCGGCCCACCCTGCTTTGTACCAGACCATCCGCAATGAGTGTGCGCAACACACGGTTCAGTGACTGTTTTGTCACTCCGAGAATGTTGAGCAGGTTATTCACTGTGGTGCCCGGCGCGCGGTTGATGAAATGGATCGCGCGGTGGTGCGCCCGCCCATAAGACAGATCTACCAGAATCCGGTCCGGATCTGCCGTGAAGCCGCGGTAGGCAAAGAACATCGCTTCGATCCCCTGCCGGAGCTGTTCGTCCGTCAGAAATAGCAGGCTCTCGCCGCTGTTGTGGGAAGGGACGCGTCCGTCTGCCATGAATTGCCTCATCTGCGATGTCGCCGCAGACTACGTCAGTGTTGTTGACATTCCAAGAGTGAAAGGCTATCGAATCACAGGTTTTGCGTAAGAAAGTGTCCACTTCGGACCCATTGACGCAATATTCGTAAATCTAGAGACGATATCGGGGAAGGAAACACCATGGCAGGCGCTTACAATGATCGGGACGGACACATCTGGATGGACGGCAAAATGGTCGATTGGCGCGATGCCAATGTCCACATTCTGACCCACGCAATGCATTATGCGTCTTCTGTTTTCGAAGGCGAGCGGGCCTATAACGGCAAGATATTCAAATCGCGCGAACATTCCGAACGGTTGAAGCGCTCTGCGCAGATGATTGATTTTGAAGTCCCTTATACTGTGGATGAGATAGAGGCCGCCAAGGTTGAAGTGTTGGCTGCTTCCGGTCTGCAGGATGCTTATGTGCGTGCCATAGCCTGGCGCGGTGTCGGCGAGGACATGGGTGTCGCGTCGGCGCGGAACCCTGTGCGGCTGGCCATCGCCGCATGGGAATGGGGCGCCTATTACGGCGACGCCAAGATGAAGGGTGCCAAGCTGGATATCTCCAAGTGGAAACGCCCTTCGCCGGAAACGATTCCATCCCACGCCAAAGCCGCAGGTCTTTATATGATCTGCACGATGTCCAAGCATGCAGCGGAGGCCAAAGGGTGCTCTGACGCGATGATGTTCGATTATCGCGGCTATGTTGCCGAGGCGACGGGCGCGAACATATTTTTCGTCAAGGACGGCGAAGTGCACACGCCCGACCCCGATTGCTTTCTTAATGGCATCACCCGCCAGACCGTCATCGGCATGTTGCGCGAAAAGCAGGTCAAGGTGCATGAGCGGCACATCATGCCGGAAGAGCTTGAAGGGTTTGAGCAGTGCTGGCTTACCGGAACTGCCGCTGAAGTCACGCCCGTGGGCCAGATTGGCGACCATAACTTTGAGGTCGGCAGCCTGACGCGGGACATCGCGGAAAGCTACGAAAAGTTGGTGCGCAGCTAAAGACCACGACCAGCGCTTGCCTTGCGGCGGGCGCTGGTCCGCGTGATGCCGAAAAGTGGCGGGCGCGGATCTGCGGCGGGGTCAGATCAGTAATCAACGCCCTTCTGTGCTTTTATTCCCGCCTTGAACGGGTGTTTGACTTCGGTCATTTCGGTCACCAGATCGGCATAGGCGCAAAGCTCCGGCTTGGCGTCGCGTCCGGTCAGGATCACGCCGGTCCGTTTGTCCCGCGCGTCAAGACCGGCGATCACATCCTCAACTGCCAGATAGTCGTAGCGCATCGCGATGTTGATTTCGTCCAGCACGACCAGATCAAAATCGCCGCTTTGCATCATTTCGCGGGCCTTCGCAAAGGCCGCTTGGGCAGCGGCGATATCGCGTACCTTATCCTGTGTGTCCCAGGTAAAGCCTTCGCCCATTGTGTGCCATTTCACACCGCCCGCCTTTTCAAAATAAAGCCGCTCGCCGGTTTTCCATTTGCCCTTGATGAACTGCACGACGCCCACGGTCTGTTTCCAGCCAAGCGCACGCACAACAACACCAAAGGCACTGGATGACTTGCCCTTGCCAGATCCGGTGTGCACCAGCACCAGACCCTTTTCGGGGTCTTGCAGTTCCGCCACTTTCTTGCGCTGTTCGGCCTGGCGTTCCTGCATCTTCTGCTTGTGATCGGTGGGTTCGGTCATGGCGCTCTCCTTCATCAGATTTAGTGCACCATAGGTGCTTTCAACCGGGGGGCAAGCGTCACGCCTTGGGGTCTGTCACCTGCCGCACCCTGCCCCGTTCAAGGCCCAGCTGGCGTTCGCGCCAGATCACCAGCGCACCCGCTGCGATGACCAGCGCGGCACCGATCAGCATCACGGCAGTCGGCAATTCGCCAAAGACGACATAGCCAATAACGATGGCGAAAAGCATGGAAGTATAGTCATAGGGCGCCAACATCGACACGGACCCAAAGCGATAGGCGGAGGTGATGAGAATCTGCGCAATGCCACCAATGAGCCCTGCCATGATCAACAGCAGCACCGTTGACGTGCTTGGCACGACCCAGCCAAACGGAACGGTCAGCAAAGACAGAACCGATGCGGTGACTGAAAAATAGAACACGATCGCCGCCGTGTGTTCGGTTTGCACCAACTGCCGGATGTGGATCTGCACGAGGCTGCGCAACAACGTCGCGATCAGGATCAGCAACGCGCCGATGGTGGCGGTTTGTTCCATCGTGCCAATATTGCTGAAACGCGGCCAAAGAATGATCATGACGCCAATCAGCCCGACGGCCACGGCGGTGACGCGGATCATGCGTATTTTCTCGCCCAACAGAACGGCGGCCAGCACGACCGTAAAGATCGGCGTGGCAAATCCGATGGCTGTTACTTCGGGCAACGGAAGCAGCCCCAGGCCGGTAAACGTCAGCCCCATCGCCGTGGTCCCGATCAGACCGCGCCAGACATGACCCATCGGGTTCACGGCCTTCAGGCCAACGCCAAGTTGGCCGCGCTGCACCAGCCAGATCAGGATAACCGGGATCGCAAAAAACGACCGAAAGAATACCGCTTCGCCGGATGGAACTTCGGCGGCTGTGGCCTTGATAATTGCGGACATGGTGGTGAACAGCAGTATCGCCATGACCTTTAGGCCGACGCCCAACGAGGGTCGCGCAGAGAAGTCTTCGACTTTCATAAAAGGTGCGTCATTTGTTGTGCGCGCCGGGTCCGATCACGCCGCGATTTTCACCGACCTGACCACGGTGAAAAAGCAGATGATCAAGGATCACACAGGCCATCATTGCCTCGCCAACCGGCACGGCGCGGATGCCGACGCAGGGGTCGTGGCGGCCTTTGGTGATGATCTCGGTCTCTTCGCCTTGTTTGGTGATGGTGCGGCGGGTGGTCAGGATGCTTGACGTCGGCTTGACCGCAAAGCGCACAACCACGTCCTGCCCAGTGCTGATGCCGCCCAAGATTCCGCCCGCGTGGTTGGAGGAATATTCCGGCCCTTCCGGCCCCATAGTGATCTCATCGGCATTCAACTCGCCCGTTAGCATCGCCGCCGACATGCCTTCGCCGATTTCCACGCCCTTGACGGCATTGATGCTCATCATCGCGGCGGCCAGATCGGTGTCGAGCTTGCCATAAACAGGCGCGCCAAGTCCCGCAGGCACACCGCGCGCCACCACTTCGATCACCGCGCCAACGCTGCTGCCAGATTTGCGCAGCCCGTCAAGGTATTCGGCCCAGTCGCCCGCAGCCTTGGCGTCAGGCACCCAAAACGGGTTTTGCTCAATCTGGTCCCAATCAAAGGCGTCGCGGTCGATCTTATGCGGGCCCATTTGCACCATATAGCCGGTGATCTGCAGGTTCGGAGCCAGCGCCTTAATTGCCTCTCGTGCCAGACCGCCCGCCGCCACCCGCGCGGCTGTTTCGCGCGCCGATGAGCGGCCACC
>JAGXHC010000159.1 GCA_024636405.1 Sulfitobacter sp.
CCGCAAACCGTCCGACCGTCCGCAAGTCAGTCAAAGAACGGCGTCACCTGCGCCACAATCACCGAATTCTCGTCCAACGCCCGGACCATCAACGCGCGTTCTTCGTCGTCGATCTCTTGGTCGTCGGCTTCGCGTTCGGCCAGCGTACCATAGCCTGTGACGTCCAACGGGTTGGTGTCTGCCTGCTTGAGGATTGCGACTGTCTCGCGCACCGCCTCGGCCTCGTCCACCCCGGACGCGAAACACATCAGCGCAGCACCTGTCGCCTTGTCAGGCAACCCGTCACCGGCCTTGCGGCCGATCTGCACCAAAAGGGTATATACCTGTTGGCGTGACGGTTTTTTGGGTTTGCTGGGTTCTGACATAAAAAGGGCCACCGCATGAAGATGCAGCAGCCCTATCGTTTTCCGTTGACCCTGAAAAGGGCCAGATCACACAGACCTTACGCGCGTCCGCGCACCAGTCGCGCGATCCAGATCAGGAGGCAAGCACCGATGATGCCAACAACAAGTTGCCCGATCCAACCACCAAGTGTGGCACCTGCGATCAGAACAAGCAGCCAGTTGGCAACCAAAGCGCCAACAATGCCGAGCACGATGTTCATGATCAGGCCCATGTCAGACTTCATGATCTTCTCCGCGATCCAGCCCGCGAGGCCGCCCACGATAATGGCTGCAATCCAACCTAAACCCGTCATGTTATATCTCCTTTTGCATGCGTTGGAAAATCAACTCACCCAAATGTGAAATGGTTCCCGTTAATCCCGCAAAAGTTCGTTTATGGAGGTTTTTGACCGCGTACGCTCGTCCACCCGCTTCACAATGACGGCACAGTACAACTGTACGTTGTTCTTGCTTGGCATCGAACCGGCCACCACAACGGACCCTGAGGGCACTTCACCGTACATGATTTCACCGGTTTCGCGGTCTACGATCTTGGTCGACTGGCCGATGAACACGCCCATGCCCAGCACGGAACCTTCGCGCACGATGCACCCTTCAACCACCTCGGAGCGGGCACCGATGAAACAATTGTCTTCGATAATTGTCGGGCCTGCCTGCATCGGCTCCAAAACGCCACCGATACCAACGCCCCCCGAAAGGTGCACATTCTTGCCGATCTGCGCACAACTGCCGACTGTTGCCCAGGTATCCACCATGGTGCCGCTGTCGACATAGGCACCAATATTGACGAAAGACGGCATCAACACCACATTTGGCGCAATATAGGCCGACCGGCGCACGACACAGTTCGGTACTGCGCGGAAACCTGCGGTTTTCCATTCCGCTTCGCCCCATCCTTTGAACTTGCTATCGACCTTGTCCCACCATCCGGCACCCTGCGGGCCACCTTCGTGATGCTCCATGTCCTTGATCCGGAAACCCAGCAACACGGCCTTTTTTGCCCACTGGTTCACGTGCCAGTTCCCGTCAGCCTGCTTTTCCGCGACGCGCAACTGGCCGCTGTCCAGTGCGTTCAGCGTCTCCTCGATCGCCTCGCGGACTTCGCCTTGGGTGGCAGAGTTGATGGTGTCGCGGGTATCCCAAGCGGATTCGATGGCGGTTTCAAGTTGGGCGTTGGACATGTGCTGTGTCTCCGGTGCTGTAAAATGCCTTGCCGCGCTATACCTTCCGACCGCCCTGCACGCAATCGCCCAGAGCAACGGGCGACAACGCGACCGAGGCGTTTGAGGCATCACAATGCGCCATATCTGCGTGGTCATTTTCCCCAAGACATTGCATGTTGTGTACAACCGGGCGCGCGCCGCCCATCTGACAACCGGAGACCACCATGAGAGAGACCACTGCCCGCCACCCTCTGCGCGATGCTCAGACCGACCGCGCCAAGGCGGATCAGGTTCCTGATACTCCACAAACCCGTGCGCCCGCATACCGTCTTGCCTTTACCGATGATGACTTCATGTGCCGTGAAGAACTGCGCCCTGCCCGGCTGCAACTTGAATTGATGAAACCTGAATTGATCCTGAACGCGCAAGGCATCACATCAACAATCGTGCTGTTTGGCGGCGCGCGTATTCCGTCGCCGGACCAAAAGCACACTGCCCGCACCCAGACGCTGGCCGATCTGTCGCATTTCTATGATGAAACGCGTGAGTTTTCTCGGTTAATGACACTGAAGTCCATGCAAAGCGGGGGCTGCGAAAACGTTATTGTCACAGGCGGCGGCCCCGGTGTGATGGAGGCCGGCAACCGCGGCGCGATTGATGCGGGAGGGCATTCCATCGGACTGAACATCGTATTGCCGTTTGAACAGGCGCCGAACGCCTATGTCACGCCCGAACTGTGCTTCAATTTCCATTACTTTGCGATCCGCAAGATGCACTTTTTGATGCGGGCAAAGGCAATTTGTGTTTTCCCCGGCGGCTTTGGCACAATGGATGAATTGTTCGAATCCTTGACGCTGATCCAGACCGGGCGGATGCAGCGGGTGCCTTTTTTGCTTTTCGGGCGGGCGTTTTGGGAAAAAATCATCAACTGGGACGCATTGGCCGATGCCGGGACGATTTCGCCCGATGATCTCGACCTGTTCCGTTTCGTTGAAACCGCTGCCGAGGCGATGGAAACCATTGAAAACTGGCCGGCATCACCTGCCCGCGAAGAAGTGCCGGGCCGGTAGCCATCCACGTCAAGGTGCAACCAACCCACGATGCATGCCGGTTTGGACGCATCGGGCCTGAACGTCGAACCATCGCCTTTGCAGGCTACAATAATCCGACCATACCAAATCAATCCTGCCTGAAGCAGGCTGCAATTCACCGCCGCACCTGAGCGTTCAAAAACGGCTCAGCTGCGGGCGATGACAGTTTCAACAGGCAGGACGCCAATTTCGACGTGATGTGGCAGTGTCTCAACCACCTGGCCGTGATCGGTGTCTTTGATCGCATATCCGTAACCGGCCAAGCGATGCTTCCACTCGCGGGTGGACAGCGCCATCTGACGCTCGCGGATCACAAGGTCGATCACCTTTGCGGTGATGAAGGGGTCTTTATTGAACATGACAGACATTTTTTGTCTCCTGATTATATGCTCTCAGGAAACAGTCTGTTCTCAGATCATGGCAAGAGTTCTGCACAACTGAGGCAGAACATGGGTCATTTTCGGACAGAATATGGCGCTATCGGCATGATCCACACCCTGCGATGGAAACTTAAGGCGTAAGTCCCGTTTCCGCCGCAATCTCGCGCCGGGACTTGCGCGCGCGCTCTGTCGCTGACTTCAACTGACCGCAGGCAGCCATGATATCCTCGCCGCGCGGTGTGCGGATCGGAGACGCATAACCAGCCTTATAGATGATGTCGGCAAACGCCCGAATGCGGTTGTTGCTGGACCGCGTGTAGGGCGCACCGGGCCATTCGTTGAAGGGGATCAGGTTGATCTTGGCCGGAATCCCGCGGATCAGCTCGACCAGCCGGTACGCATCGGCATCGCTGTCGTTCACGCCGTGCAACATCACATATTCAAATGTGATCCGTTCCGAGTTGCTGACCTTGGGATAGGTCCGCAGCACGTCCAGCAGTTCCGCAATGTTCCAGCGCTTGTTGATCGGCACCAGTTTGTCACGCACCTCGTCCGTTGTGGCATGGAATGACACCGCCAACTGACATCCGATCTCCTGTGCCGTGCGTGCAATTTCGGGCACCACGCCCGAAGTGCTCAGCGTGATCCTGCGCCGGGACAGCTGGATGCCTTCCGGGTCCATCGCGATCTTCATCGCGTCCCGTACGTTCTCAAAATTATAAAGCGGCTCACCCATTCCCATAAGGACGATATTGCTGAGCAGACGGGTCTCAACCTTGGGCGCGCCCACTTCGGGCCATTCGTCCAGATCATCACGCGCGACCATCACCTGCCCGATTATCTCTGACGCCGTAAGGTTTCGCACCAGCTTTTGCGTGCCCGTGTGGCAAAACGAACAGGTCAACGTGCAGCCTACCTGGCTCGATACACACAGCGTTCCGCGTCCGTCTTCGGGAATATAGACCACCTCGACTTCGTGACCGCCGGCGATTCGGACCAGATACTTGCGTGTGCCATCTTCGCTGATCTGTTTGGTCACCACTTCGGGTACTGCAATCACGAACGTCTGGGCCAATTCGGCGCGAAACCCTTTTGTGAGGTTGGTCATGCTGTCAAAATCGCGCACGCCCCACTGATAGATCCACTGCCAAATTTGCCCGACACGCATCTTGGCCTGTTTTTCAGGCGTCCCATGAGCAATCAAAACCTCACGCATCGCGTCCCGTGTCAGCCCGATCAGGTTGACCGGCCCCTCGGGCAGCTTGCGCGGCATGGTGTGGACATCTTGAGTGATCGGCGCAGAGGCGGACATTGGCGGGACTCGCTGGTTAAGGATAGGTCTCTATATAGGGTCGGCGCGGAATTGCAAAAGGGTTTGGCACATGACGTGCATCCGGTATGCGCAGCCTGCGCTGCACTTGTTAAGGTCGGGCGAATCACGACTTCCGAGAAATTGCACAAGCCAACCGCCAAAGGTCTGGCGATCGCAGGCTGTTCACCGCCAATGGAAACCCGCCCTGACAGCGGCGGACGTGAAGGCGCTTAGGTGAAGACCATGTGCGATACCGTCACACCACTACCCACCACAGCGTTTCGCCGCATCTTCGACCGCCGCCGTAAATCCCAGCAGCGAAAACGTATCCTTGGTTTCCGTTCCGCGACCCGACTGACCCGACAACACCGCGTCCGCACCGCGCTTCATGGCGGTGATGATCTTGGTGTCGTCCTCTGTGGTGGCAGGCCAGGCCCATTCACCTTCGGTAAAAAGTTCATATTGATCGCCAGACACATTCATATTGACTGTGGAACCGGGCGAAAATGGATATCCGCCGGTAAATGCGACCTGGCCCTTGGCCCCGGCGGAGGGGCGATAAAAGACCATCAAAAGGGTCTGGCCCCGGTTCACGGCGACCACACGGCCATCGCGCGAATTTACGGTCTCCTTCGGTGTCGAGACACCCCAGCATTCGGTCGGGTTGTCCTCGACGAACACGCTCCAGTCCGTCTTGGCCGCCACGCGGTTGGTGCTCTGATCCTGCGCCATCGCGCCGCCAGCCACCAGAGCCGCAATTCCTGTTGCGATGCCCAAAGTCTTCATCATTGCCATTCTGTCCAGCCTCCAGCCGTCCTATACCTCAATCGTCCTCCAGGTCGCTTGTCGGCAACCCTTCGGGGGGCCACTCTCTTGCAAGTGCCTGCAATCTTGTCGACAACAAGCATAATAGCGTGAAACACGCGACAGGCGAAACCCTGATTGGCAGGATTTCGCTTAATCGGAGGACGAAACAATGACCACTCCTGCCCCGTTCACTGAAATTTGGCGCGGACCGATCCTTGAAAGCATGCATTTCGGCCATGCGGTGGTCTGCGATGAGGCAGGACAGATACGTCATGTCTGGGGCGATCCCGAAAAAGTGATCCTGCCGCGGTCATCCTCAAAGATGATTCAGGCCCTGCCGTTGCTCACGTCCGGCGCTGCAGACAAGGCCGGACTTGGCACCGAGCAACTGGCGCTTGCCTGCGCTTCGCATCAGGGCGCGCATATCCACACTGACCGGGTCGGCGCATGGCTCAAGACAATCGGCATGGGCGACGATGATTTTCGCTGCGGCGCGCATATGCCATATTCACGCGAAGCCGAAATCGCGCTGATCCGTGCCGATGAATCCCCCTGCCAAATTCACAACAACTGTTCTGGCAAACACGCGGGCTTTCTGACGTTGAACCAGCACTTGGGCGGCGGACCGGATTACACAGAGCCTGACCACCCCGTTCAGCAGGCTTGCCTTGATGCTTTTGAAGAGGCGACACAGGAAACCTCGCCCGGTTTTGGCATCGACGGTTGTTCCGCCCCGAACTTTGCCTGCACCCTGCACGGCATGGCCCGCGCGATGGCGCATTTCGCTGCTGCGATCGACGGCTCCGCCGAACAACGTTTGCATCAGGCCATGCGCCTTCACCCTGAACTTGTCGCAGGCGAAGGCCGCGCCTGTACCGAACTGATGCGCGCCATGGATGGCAAGGTCGCCCTTAAAACCGGCGCCGAAGGGTTCTTTATCGCCATCTTGCCGGAGCTCAAACTGGGCGTCGCACTCAAGGCCGTTGATGGCGCGACCCGCGCGGCTGAATGCGCCATTACAGCGATTTTGGTAAAGCTCGGCGTGCTAGACGCAAATCATCCGGCGGCATTGAAACGCATGAACGTGCCGATCACGAATTGCCGCAAGCTGGAGACCGGAATGATCAGACCGGCAGCAGCGCTTGCCTGACATCCGCAGCACCGCCTTTCACACAGGATCGCGGTGGAAAATGCGCCCCCTTTTCTTTCGGCTCTAAATATCCCGGGGGGTTCTGGGGGGCAGCGCCCCCCGAACGGTCGCCGCGGTCACGCGGCGAAATCGTCCCTGCCGTAGCCCTGTATGTAAAGGAGCGCGGTCAGGTCACCGAAATTCACGCGCACATCACATTGCACTGCCACCGCAGGCTTGGCGTGCAAGGCCACACCAATTCCCGCCCGCGCCAGCATTCCCAGGTCATTGGCTCCGTCACCCACGGCAATCACGTCGGCCTCCGCGATGCCACGTCGCGCGGTGATCTCGGACAAAGCATCGACCTTGGCCTGCTTGCCAAGGATCGGCATCCCAACCTCGCCGGTCAGGTGGCCATCCTCCACAATCAAACTGTTGGCGCGGTTTTCGTCGAACCCCAGCGCCTCTGCCACCGCTGCAGTGAACGCCGTGAATCCCCCCGACACCAGCGCCGCGCAACCGCCCCGTGCCTTCATCGTCGCGACCAGTGTGCGCCCGCCGGGCATATAGGTTATCCGCTCTTTCAGCACCTGATCGATCACGCGTGCATCCAGCCCTTTCAGCAGCCCGACCCGCTCGCGCAGCGCCGCGTCGAAATCCAGGTCGCCGTTCATCGCGCGCGTGGTGATCTCTTTCACATGTGCGCCCACACCGGCAACATCGGCCAGCTCATCAATACATTCTTGCTGAATCATTGTGCTGTCCATGTCCGCCAACAGCATCTGCTTGGCGCGGCCCGCAGTAGCCACCACCACCAGATCGACGCCCAGCGTCTGACAGCTTTCCCAGATATCCCATCGGTTGGCAGGCATCTGCGGCACGGTAAATTCAGCGGCTTCGTCAACGGCGAGCCAAAATACATCACCGCCCCCCCATGCATTGCGCAGGCTTGCAACCAGCGCGGGGTCAAGCCCGCGCCGATCGGGTGAGGTCAACATTATGACTGTATACATGAATGACTGTCCGTTTCGCGACGAATAGGCCGCTGAACCGCGGCTGCGTCCGCCTTCTAACGTCTAATCCTGCGTGGCGAAAGCCCGGCATGAACCGTCACATGTCGGCCCGGACATGCCGGGCCGACGCGCATTTCCTCAGGCGTCCAACCAGACTTTCTCCAGATGCATTTCGCGCAGCGGATGGCGCACATAACCCTTTACCGCTGACGTATGGTGCATCCCCAGTTCCCGCCAATAAGCCTGAATGATGACGCCGCTGTCCTGCAACATCTTTTCCATCTCAGCCATAAGCGGGCGCCGCGCTTCGGGGTCGAAAATACCCAACGCCTCGTCCAGCTTCGCATCAAATTCAGGGTTGGAATGCGCGCTCTCATTCCACCCCTCGCCGGTCCGGTAAGCCACGGCATAGACCTGCACCCCCAACGGCCGACCACCCCATGACGTTGTAGAGAATGGATATTGTGTCCAGTCGTTCCAGAAGGTTGCGCCGGGCAGCGTGCGCCGGGTGATATTGAAACCGGCATCGCGCAGCTGTGCGGCAATCGTATCCGCAAAATCCTTCAGCTCGCCATCGTCAATGGAGATCAATTCTATCTCCGTCTCTGCATGGCCTGCTTCGTCGCGCATTTGCTGTGCCTTGGCCACATCCACTGGCGGGCGGGGGACTTCGGCATATTCGGGATGTACCGGCGCGACGTGGTGATTGTCGGCAACTGTACCCAAGCCGGCAATTGCCAGCTCCAGCGCAATCTCATTGTCCACGGCCAGCTGAATCGCATTGCGCAGCTGCTGATTGTCGAACGGCGCCTGTTTGGTATTCATGCGCGCGACCGCAGTCGTCGCCGTCAGCGCCACACCCCGTTCAAGCCCAAGCAGGTTGAATACCTCCTCGGAGTTGCTGGCAGTTTCGTCGTTCATGTCGATTTCTTCGGATTCGAATGACGCGATAAAGGCAGCATCGTCGTTACCAAGGTCAATGAACTCCAGCCCGTCAAGATAGACTTCACCACCCCACCACTTGCCGTCCTCGCGGCGCTTCAGTACCGCTTTGTCGCCGATCGCAAAGGACACCAGCTCAAACCCGCCGGTCCCGATTGGATCGTCCTGCAACTGCCCGGCAAAGCTGGGATGAACGCAAAGCGCCGGGTAGTCCCCAAAGGATGGGATCAGCGAAATATCGGGCTTGAACAGATTAAGTCTGACGGTGAATTCGTCCACTTTCTCCACTGCGCCTTCTGCGGCTTCGGTCGCGTCGCCGTCACGCAAAGCAGCCAGACGCGCCGCCATTGAGTTGCCTTCGGCCGTGCTGTCGGCCATGCGCCGGATATTGAACACTGCATCATCGGCAGTAAATTGATCCCCGTTCGTCCAGACCGCATCCTTACGTACATTAAGCGTGTAGGTCTTGGCATCGTCGCTGACTTCCCAGCTTTCCAAAAGGGATGGCGTAAATGAACCGTCTGCCTCCCAGCGCACCAGCGGTTCGCAGAACTGCCGTGCAACGTTGGACTTCTGGGGCCAGTCATAGGTGCGCGGATCGTTGATATCGAGGATCTGCTGCCCGATGCGCAGCACCCCCCCTTTCTTCGGCTCATCCTGCGCAGCCGCCGACGTAGGCGCAACCATCCCAAGCATGCCGCCCGCCAAAGGTGCCGCAACACCCAATATGCTGGCCATCGCCATGAACTCACGCCGGTCAAGGCGTCCTGCCTGCACGTCGCGTGCCATTTTTGAAATCTGGAAAATGCGGTCTTTCATGTCCTCGTCCCTATGCTTGATCATCTGTTTCATTTGTGGCGTGTGCGCCCATCGCCCAAAGGCCATCATTCGACAAATAGTCCGTTTGAGACACGTCGCCACAAATTCTCCGTCACTCTTATGTCGCATCCGGTTCATCGGGCGTTGCGTTCGCACAAACCTTGCCGCGCATCGGAAACTTGCGCCCGCGTTCGGGTCGCTGCTGATGCCAAATTTCCTCTCGCAGGCGATTTTGCCGCTTGCGGGGTGCCTGCGGCGGGCGTATCCCGCCAAGTGGGACACCCTTCCCCAACGAAGGGCGCTTATCTGAAAGGGTAGCATCAATGGCTATTGAACAACCGGCAACGCGGCCGGAAAATCCGCGTTTTTCCTCTGGCCCCTGCGCCAAAATCCCCACATTTGATCTAAGCAAGCTGGCCGACGCGCCGCTGGGGCGCAGCCATCGCGCCGCCCCCGGCAAGGCAAAACTGCTTGCGGCGATCGAAACCACCCGTGACATCCTCGGCGTCCCCGCCGACTACCGTATTGGCATCGTGCCCGCGTCAGACACCGGCGCGTTTGAAATGGCCATGTGGTCCCTTCTGGGCGAACGCCGTGCGGAAATGGTCGCTTGGGAAAGCTTTGGCGCGGGCTGGGTCACCGATGTCGTCAAGCAACTCAAGATTGACGCGCACGTGCACACCGCCGAATACGGCGAGATCGTGGATATGGCTGCGCTGAACTACGAAAATGATGTCTGCTTTACCTGGAACGGCACCACGTCAGGCGTGCG
The DNA here is from genome assembly GCA_024636405.1 of Sulfitobacter sp. The sequence goes on from JAGXHC010000159.1 coordinate 9,833, forward strand.
CATGGCCAATGGTGACGCGATCCCGGCTGACCGTGCAGGCCTGACACTGTGCGATGCCACCTCTGCCGCCTTTGCGATGGATCTGCCGTGGGACAAGCTTGATGTCACCACCTTCAGCTGGCAAAAAGTCTTGGGCGGTGAAGCTGCGCATGGCATGCTGATCCTCAGCCCCCGCGCAGTTGAACGGCTCGAAAATTACACGCCTGCATGGCCGCTGCCCAAAATTTTTCGTCTGACCAAGGGGGGAAAACTGATCGAGGGCATTTTCAAGGGTGAGACGATCAACACACCTTCCATGCTTTGCGTCGAAGATTACCTGCTGGCGCTGGACTGGGCCAAATCCGTGGGCGGCCTGAAAGGGCTGATCGCGCGGGCAGATGCCAACGCCGGTGCCATTGCGGATTTCGTGAGTAATCACGACTGGATTGATTTTCTGGCCACCGATCCTGCGACGCGCTCGAACACGTCGGTCTGTTTGCGATTTACTGACAACCGGATCAGCGACGGACCCGCCTTTGCCAAGGCTGTTGCCAAACGGTTGACGGATGAGAATGTCGCGCTGGACGTCGGTGCCTACCGCGACGCGCCCGCTGGCCTGCGGATCTGGTGCGGCGGCACGGTGGAAACGTCTGACATCGACGCCATGCTGCCGTGGCTCGCCTGGGCCTTTGAGACCGAAATCAACGCATCATAAACGTGGCGCAACCCAACCACCCTGCCGTGCGTCGGTAGGGTGGGGTTCCACCCCACGCCCCTGAGACATTCCGCGAAAGGACCACAATCATGGCTCCCAAAGTACTTATTTCCGACAGCCTCTCTGAGGCCGCTGTCCAAATCTTCCGCGATCGCGGCATTGATGTGGATTTTCAACCGGACCTCGGCAAGGACAAGGACAAACTTGCCGCAGTCATCGGCAACTACGACGGTCTTGCCATCCGCTCCGCCACCAAGGTGACGGAAAAAATCCTTGCCAATGCGCCCAATCTCAAGGTCATCGGACGGGCGGGCATCGGGACCGACAATATCGACAAGGAAGCAGCGTCCAAGAGGGGCGTTATCGTGATGAACACGCCTTTCGGCAACATGATCACCACCGCAGAACACGCGATTGCCATGATGTTCGCAGTCGCCCGCCAAATCCCAGAGGCCAGCGCGTCCACCCATGCAGGCAAGTGGGAAAAGTCCAAGTTCATGGGCGTTGAATTGACCGGCAAAACGCTGGGCGTGATCGGCGCGGGCAACATCGGGGGTATCGTCTGTGATCGCGCGCGGGCGTTGAAGATGAAGGTCATCGCCTATGATCCGTTCCTCGGTGAAGAAAAGGCCGAGAAAATGGGTGTTGAAAAGGTCGAACTGAACGCACTGCTGGCGCGCGCCGATTTCATTACCCTGCATGTTCCCTATACTGAACAGACGGCCAATATTCTTAGCCGGGAAAATCTGGAAAAGACCAAAAAGGGTGTGCGGATCATCAACTGTGCCCGTGGTGGCCTTGTCGACGAAGAGGCGCTTGCCGACCTGCTGAAATCCGGCCATGTCGCTGGCGCAGCACTTGATGTCTTTGCCGAAGAGCCGGCCAAGGAAAACCCGCTCTTCAATCTGCCCAACGTCGTTTGCACTCCCCACCTTGGGGCTGCCACCACCGAGGCGCAGGAAAATGTCGCCCTTCAGGTCGCCGAACAGATGTCGGATTTCTTGCTGACCGGTGCGGTGACCAACGCGCTCAACATGCCGTCTGTCACCGCCGAAGAGGCCAAGGTCATGGGGCCGTGGGTCAAGCTGGCCGGGCATCTGGGTGCGTTTATCGGTCAGATGACGGACGAACCGATCAAGGCGATCAACATCCTTTACGATGGCTCCGTCGCTGAAATGAATCTTGGTGCACTGAATTGCAGCGTAATCGCGGGCATCATGAAGCGCGCCAATCCGGATGTGAACATGGTCTCCGCCCCCGTTATCGCCGAGGAACGCGGCATCCAGATCTCCACCACCAATCAGCACAAGTCCGGCGTCTTTGACGGCTACATCAAAGTGACTGTGGTGACCGAAAAGCGCGAACGTTCCATTGCGGGCACAGTGTTTTCTGACGGCAAGCCGCGTTTTATCCAGATCAAGGGCATCACCATCGACGCGGAAATCGGTGCGCATATGCTTTATACCACCAACGAAGACGTTCCGGGCATCATTGGCGTGCTGGGGCAGACGATGGGTGAAAACGGCGTCAACATCGCCAACTTCACGCTCGGCCGCTCCGCCCATAAAGGAGAGGCGATTGCCCTGCTTTATGTGGATGACGAAGTACCGGCACCGGTCATCGCCAAGCTGCAAAAGACCGGCATGTTCACCCAGGTGAAACCGCTGCAGTTCGACGTCGCCTGATCTGGTTGGATCAATACTGAAGAACATCTAAAAAGCGCCTGATGGCGCTTTTTTTCAGCTCGAACGTGGCAACCGTCGCGCGCCGACGGCAGATTGCCGAGTTTACGCAGCTGTCCATTGCGAACAGGATGGAAATCCCGCGACAGCCGTAACACCCCTTTCACTGCGCGCCACTTTTTGGCATGACCCACGCATCACAATCGAAAGACCCCATGACAAATCCTGTTTACGCCATAGGCGACGTGCACGGCCAACTTGACGAATTGCAGCGTGTGCTGTCGCTGATCGAAGCGGACGGCGGACCTGATGCGCAGATCGTTCTGCTGGGCGATTATGTCGACCGCGGGCCCGACAGCCGCAGCGTGATCGACCTGCTGATCGGCGCAAATACGGCCGGACGCAACTGGACCATGATCATGGGGAACCACGACCGCTACTTTACCCGCTTCATGGCCGATGCCACCGTCCATGATCCCGCCACAAGGGACGATCTTTTCTGGCTTAACCCGCGACTTGGCGGGGATAAGACGCTGTTGTCTTACGGGGTAGATGCCGCAGATGGCGATCCGATTGATTCCGTGCACGCGGCAGCGCTGGCCACTGTACCTGCCGCGCATGTGGAATTTTTACAGGCCCGACCGCGAAGCCATGCTGCGGGCGATCTGTTGTTTGTGCATGCTGGCATCCGTCCCGGCGTGCCCGTCAACGAGCAGACCGAAAACGATTTGCTATGGATCAGGAAGGGCTGGATTGAGGATGGGCGCGATCACGGACCGCTTGTCGTGCACGGCCACACCGCGCTTGATCACCCGGAGCATTATGGCAACCGGGTCAATCTGGATGCCGGCGCGGGATACTTTCGTCCGCTGCACGCGGCGGTTTTTGAGGGGCGCGATTGCTGGTTGCTGACCGATCAGGGCCGTGTGCCGTTGCGCCCCTAGGTCACAACTCAGCAAGCCCCAGCACAATCGCCGCCATTCCGGCAAAATCCGTTCCGTGCAGCACGGTCACTCCGGCATCGCGGATCGACTGCATCTGCAGTTTGCTGGCATCGTCCGGACCCGGCCCCGGCTCTCGCAGTATCACAGCCATCACGCGCCCCGGATGCCGCGCCACGGCGTCGGCATAGACAAACGCGTCATGCTGCCCGGTGTCACCCACCAGAACAAAACGCAGACCTGGATTGGCGGCCATCAGTACGTCGATGCTGTCCCCCTTATGGTCACCGTGCGAGCCCGTGATGAACTGAGTTTTGCTCAGCCCAAGATCACGCAGGAATGCGGGACCGCGGGCCAATTCCGCGCGTTCAAAGACCATTTCCAGAAAGTGATGCAAATTCCAGGGACTGGAACTGACATAATAGACAGGATTGCGACCCACGTCAGACAGCGCTCGCACGAACTCTACCGCGTCGCTGAACACCATCCGGGTCAGCGCATTTCCGGTCAGCGACGTCCACAAGTTCCGCCAGATCGAATAGGCACCGGTTTCCAGCATTGTGTCGTCAATGTCCGACACCACGGCGAATGCTGCATCGGCGCGCGCGATCAGCACAGGACAGGCTGTGACGCCCTCGCGCCCGGTTATGCTGACCTCAATGTCGACCCACCCTTCATGGGTTCGGCGCGGAAGCAGCAGCGTGAAATAGCCTTCATCATCGGTCAGCGAACTGACCCCTTGCGCGCGCACTTCGACGCCTGAAACCTCGTCCGTCACAAACAGCGACACCATCTGGCGGAAATTCACCCATGTGGATTGGGTCGGCTTTGGCTTGTGACGGCGCAATGACGTCAGCACCCGACCGCGCACCACCAGATGTTCAGGATCGGCATAGCCAATGTAGGGTTCGATGATGGTGCGTCGGTCGCGCTGCCCGCGCAACCGGTCCAACACGTGTTCCGCCCGCCAAGCAACGCCGTGGACTGCGCGTTTGACCATCGCTCCGCTCAGCCCCAGTCCAGCACCACCTTGCCCGATTGCCCCGATTTCATCGCCGCAAACCCGGCCTCAAAATCATCCACGGCAAAGCGGTGGGTGATGATGCCCGATACGTCCAGACCATTCTCCAGCATCGCGATCATCTTGTACCAGGTCTCGAAAATCTCGCGCCCGTAAACACCTTTGATGGTAATCGCCTTGAACACGATCCTGCTCCAGTCCACCGGCGACTTGCCCGGCGGGATCCCTAACATCGCGATCCGCCCGCCCATGGTCATTGCTTCGACCATCTGATCCAACGCGCGTTGGTTGCCGGACATTTCCAGCCCCACGTCGAAACCCTGCTTCATTTTCAGCCGCGCGATTACCGGGGCCAGATCCTCTTTGGCGACGTTTACCGTCACCACATCTGCAACCTTCTGCGCCAGTGCCAGACGGTCAGGGTTCACATCGGTGATGACTACATGACGTGCGCCTACATGGCGGGCCACCGCCGCCGCCATAATGCCGATGGGCCCGGCCCCGGTGATCAACACATCTTCGCCCACCAGATCAAAGCTCAGCGCCGTGTGCACCGCATTGCCCAGCGGATCAAGAATTGCGCCGATATCGTCGCTGATTTCATCGGGCAGCAGCACCACATTAAAGGCCGGCAATCTGAGGTATTGCGCAAAGGCCCCTTGTTCGTTCACGCCGATACCGCGCGTGGCAGGGTCCAGATGGAATTTTCCCGCACGGCTCTGGCGGGAGTTTTTGCCGATCAGATGACCCTCACCACTGCACCGCTGCCCGATTTCCAGTCCCTCGACGTTGCGTCCCACCTCAACGATCTCACCGGCAAATTCGTGGCCCGTGATCATCGGCACCGGCACCGTCTTTGCCGCCCATTCATCCCAGTTCCAGATGTGAATGTCCGTGCCGCAGATGCCGGTCTTGTTGATCTTGATCAGCACGTCGTCGGGACCGATTTCAGGCACCGGCGCGTGGGTCATCCAAAGCCCCTCGCGCGCATGGAGTTTGCTCAGCGCCTTCATTTCGTTGGTGGTCATTTCAGCACCCCGCACGCCTTTCCGGCAACTTCAAAGGCCTTCAGCGCCCGGTCCAGTTCGTCTCGCGTCAGCGCCGCGTTCATCTGCGTCCTGATCCGCGCCTGCCCGCGTGGCACAACCGGAAAGAAGAACCCGCTGACATATACGCCTTCTTCGAACAACCGCGCCGCCATGTCCTGAGCAAGCTGCGCCTCACCCAGCATCACCGGCACAATGGGGTGTTCGCCCGGCAGCAGATCAAAACCCAGTTTTTCCAGCCCGGCACGCCAATAC
>JAGXHC010000160.1 GCA_024636405.1 Sulfitobacter sp.
CTGTTTTCCTTCATCTGGAAATATTCCCGCCGGGATCAGCTTGTCCTGTTGGCATTTACAGTTTTCACCTTCCCCTTTCTCTATGTGACTTTGGAATTACCCAAGCGGATCATCAACGACGCCATCGGCGCGAAAACAGGCGCCGTGCAGTTCTTCAATACCGAGATGACGCAGGTAAGATTCCTTTTCGTGCTGTGTTTCGCCTATCTTCTGGCTGTGCTGGTGCACGGGCTGCTGAAAATGCGGCTCAATACATTGAAGGGCATTCTATCTGAACGGCTGCTGCGGCGGTTTCGGTATCAACTGGTGGAACGCATGATGTTGTTTCCGCGCAGTTACTTTCAGCGCACCAGTCAGGGCGAATTGGTCGCGATGGTCACGTCAGAAGCTGAACCAATGGGCGGCCTTATGGGGGATGCGGTGGCGCAGCCGGTCTTTCAGGCCGGACAGATGGGAATCATTGTGCTGTTCCTGTTCTTGCAGTCACCGTGGTTCGGGCTGGCCGGGGTCGCGTTGATACCCTTGCAAGCCTGGTTGATCCCGCGCCTGCAACGGCAAATCAACCTGCTGAACAAAGAGCGGATTTCCGAAGTCCGCCAGTTTGCCGCCGAAATTGGGGAAACGGCGGCGGGCATCACCGATCTGCGCACAAACGGGGGCTGGCGGTTGCGACTTGCAGGCTTCACCGACCGGCTCGGGCGGCTGTTCGATATTCGCTTTCTGATCTACCAGAAGAAATTTTTCATGAAGTTCCTCAACAACTTCATCACCCAACTCACACCGCTCTTCTTTTATGCGGTGGGGGGATATCTTGCGATCAAGGGGCAAATCACCGTTGGCGCGCTTGTTGCGGCGCTGGCGGCGTATAAGGATCTGAGCAATCCCTGGAAAGAGCTGCTGACCTATTACAATCAGACCCAGGACATGTCGTTGCGTTGGGAAGTGGTGACCGAACGCTTTGCGCCGAAGAACATGATTGACCCCGCCCTGTTCGCCGGGGAGCCAACGACCGTGCCGCATCTGAAAGGCACGATATCGCTTGAGAACGTATTTGTGCGCGGCGAAGACGGCAATCCGGTCCTTGAGGGGATCACGCTGGAGATCCCGCCGGGGTCGCAAGTGGCGATCGAAGTCGCCAACCAGTCAGAGCGCACCGCTCTTGCCGAAGTGCTGACGCGTGAACTGCTGCCGTCGCGGGGCCGCATCATGGTGGCGGGGCACGACCTTTCCAAACTGCATCAGCGGGTTGTTTCCTCACGTATCGGCTATGCCCATGCTCAGCCCTATCTGTTCCAGGGGACGGTGGGGGACAACTTGCTGATGCCGCTCCGGACCAGCCCGCGACAGCGACCAGCGACGCCGGATTTGCGCACGATCGAAGCGGCACGCGCGGGCAACAGTCTCGACAGCACCGGCGCAAACTGGCTGGATCCAGGGCTGGCCGGGCTGGAAACCCGTGAGGACGTGCATCATTGGTGGTTTCAGTTGACCAAAGCATTGGGGATAGACGATTTGCTATTCCGTGGCATGTTGGGATCGCGGATGGACCCTGTCCAGCACCCCAATATCGCCAACCGCATTGTCGGGCTGCGCGACGAAGTGCACAGTGTTCTGGTGCAAAAGGGGCTGGACAAGGTCGTGCACCGTTTTGACCCGGAAAAGTTCAACCCGGCGGTGCCACTGGGCGGAAACCTGATGTTTGCGGCACCGCGGCGGGCTATTTCACAGCAGGGACTGGCAGCGGAAAAGCCGTTTCTGGCCATGATCATTGATCAGGGGTTGGCAGAGCAGGGCATCGCGATATCGCAAACGCTGGTGGAGACCTTGCACCAGACATTCGGGATGGATGGCACAAACCATCCGCTTTTTACCGCCCTTGGCATCGAAGACGCGCTTTATGAGCAACTGGTTGATATCGCGGCCCGCCGTCGCAAAAAGGGCGACGCGGCACTGACCGAAGACGAATTCGCGCTGCTGCTGACCGTGCCTTTTGCATTCACCGCCGAACAGATCGGATCGGGCTTTCCAGAAGGGTTCAAACAGGAAATTCTGAATATCCGTCACCACAGCGGCGATGCGATGCGTGCACAGGTCGCAGACCTGTTCATTGCGATTGAGCCGCAGACCTATTTGCCCCGGTCCACGATACTTGAGAACCTCATCTATGGGCGCATTTCGGGCATCGCGGGATTGCGCGCGGATCTGGTGGAGGACGCAGTTGCAGATATTCTGAAGTCACACGACCTGCGCCAAATGATTGCAATCAACATATTCGACGTTCCCACAAGCATCGGCGGCAGCAATTTGCCGCGCGCATTTCAAGAACGTGCCGCATTCAGCAGGGCAGGCATCAAGAAGCCCGACATCTTGATCCTGAATCAGCCGCTGAACAGTCACGACGCCAAAAGCCACGCAGACATTCGCGCCCGGCTTAGCGCGCTGATGCCGGACACAACCCAGATATTTCTTGACGAGCGTTTCCATACGCCGGACAGTTTTGACATGTTTGTCAAGATCATTGGCGGTCACATCGATGGTGTTGCCCTCAGCGGTGCAGCCGATGACGACGATGCGGGCGACGATCTGCGCCGCAAACTGCGCATCATCGCGCGAAACGCTCTTTTTACCAATCTCGACCCGCGCAGCCAGCGCCTGCTGGCGTTTGCCGCCCAATGGTACGACGTGGAGCCTGGACAGCGGATTTTTTCCATGGATGAACCGGCAGACGCGGCATATCTGTGTCTGGAAGGCTCCAGCGAACTGGTCTGGCGCGACCCGGACGGCCATGCACACCACGTTTCGGTTGTTGAACCGGGGCGGCTGATCGGTGACTTGTCCATCATTCTGGACGAAGCGCGGCAGTTGGAGCTGACAGCGGTCACACAGTCGCGTTTCCTGCGCATCGGCGCAGAACAGTTCCGCTCGGTGATCGAGAATGACAAGACCGTGCTGTTGCGCCTGCTCAAGACCGTCGCCGGCCATCTGAACGGTGCAGCGGACCAACTGCGCGCGACGCGGTTGGAAGTGTTGCGGACCTCCAACGGTGTGATCGGCAAGACCCCTGATAAGCCGTCTGATCCATGAGGTACGACGCCCACGAGGAATTTATCGCCCCTGCGCGGCCATCGGCAGCGCTATGGCGGCTGGGTGTCGGATTTACCCTTGCCGTTGTTGGATACGTCGCGCTGAGCCGCCTGTATTTTCAGGTGGTTTACGGCATTTCAGCGACGGAAAAGACCCTTCTTTATTCAGAGCTTTTGCGCGGCACAACGCCAACCGCAATGTACCTTTTGCTGTTCAGTTTCGCATTCATGTTCGCGGCGGTCGGCGCCTCTGTGCGGTTGGTCCACCGCCGCCCCGTGCGTAGCCTTCTGGGCCCCTGGTCGCGCGCCATACCGCAGTTTCGCTCTGTTCTCAGTGTGCTCGTCCTGCTGGGTTTGGTCATTTTTTTGTTGCCTCCCTGGGACATGGGCTATCAATTTGTGGCAAACATGCCGCCGGGCAAATGGATGATCTTGCTACCCTTTTCGCTGCTGGCGGTGCTGGTGCAGGTCAGCGCCGAAGAGATCGTGTTTCGGGGCTACGTGCAGCAACAGCTTGCGGCGCGGTTCAAATCACCCCTGATCTGGATGGCGCTGCCATCGTTGGTTTTTGCCCTTGGTCACTACGTGCCGGACGCGGCGGGCGAAAATGCGATTATCATCGCCCTTTGGGCCGGAATTTTCGGAATATTCATGGCCGACCTGACAGCGCGTTCCGGATCGCTTGGCCCTGCGATTGCGGTGCATTTCTGGAACAATGTCGCGGCCATCCTCATCGTGTCGCTGCCCGATGATCTGTCTGGGCTGGCGCTGTACCTGACACCTTTTTCAATGTCCGACGCGGCGGCCATGAGGGCCTGGTTGCCGGTTGATTTCGCGCTGATGCTGGTCAGTTGGCTGGCCGCGCGGCTTGCCTTGCGCAAATAAGAGCCTTGATTGCAATTCCGCGCGGCGCAGCATATCTGGAGTCGAAAGTTTCCATCAGGGGTTCACGATGAACTGGATCACGAACTACGTCCGTCCACGCATCAATTCGATCTTTTCGCGCCGTGAAACGCCGGATAACCTGTGGACCAAATGTGATGAATGCGGAACGATGCTGTTTCATCGCGAAGTATCGGACAACCTGAACGTCTGTACCAGTTGTGGCCATCACATGCCCATCACCCCGCGCGACCGGTTCCGCGCATTGTTCGATGGTGGCATCTTTACAGAGATCAAAGTCCCTGTTCCCAAAGCGGATCCACTGCATTTTCGTGATCAAAAGAAATATCCAGATCGCCTGAAAGCCGCGCAGAAACAGACTGGCGAAGCCGAAGCGATGCTGGTTGTTACCGGCGAAATGGGCCGAACGCCCATCGTGGCTGCCGCCCAGGATTTCTCGTTTATGGCTGGGTCCATGGGCATGTATGTCGGCAACGCAATCATCGCGGCAGCACAGGAAGCGGTAAAGCTGAAGCGCCCGCTGATCCTGTTTTCCGCCGCTGGTGGTGCGCGCATGCAGGAAGGCATTCTGAGCCTTATGCAGATGCCGCGCACCACTGTAGCAGTCCAGATGCTGAAAGAAGCGGGCTTGCCCTATATCGTGGTGTTGACCCATCCTACGACGGGCGGCGTAACGGCCAGCTATGCGATGCTTGGCGATGTTCAAATCGCCGAGCCGAATGCGCTGATCTGCTTTGCCGGACCGCGCGTCATAGAACAAACCATCCGCGAGAAATTGCCCGAGGGGTTTCAGCGCGCTGAGTATCTTCTTGATCACGGGATGCTGGACCGAGTGACGCCGCGCACAAGGCTGCGGGACGAGTTGATTTCGATTACCCGGATGCTGCAAGGCATGCCCCCGGCGGTCAGCGGCGAACTGCCTGCACCGCAAGAAGGCGGCGACCTGGACCACGCCCTTACCGAAACAACAGCCACAGGATCAGCCAAGAAATGACCGCGACCACATCGGACGTCATCCTTGAACGGATGATGGCGTTGCATCCCAAGGTCATGGATCTGACACTTGACCGTATGTGGCGATTGCTGGCCGCACTGGGCAACCCGCAGAACGATCTGCCGCCAGTGATTCATATTGCTGGCACCAATGGCAAAGGGTCGACGCAGGCGATGATCCGCGCGGGGCTGGAGGCATCGGGCAAAACCGTGCACGCCTATACCTCGCCGCATCTCGCACGGTTCCACGAACGTATTCGCGTGGCCGGAGAACTGATCGCCGAAGACGCGCTGACGGCTGTGCTGGATGATTGCTATGCTGCCAACAACGACGAAATGATCACCTATTTCGAGATCACGACCTGTGCGGCCCTGCTGGCCTTTGCCCGGACACCGGCCGATTACACCCTGCTTGAAGTGGGGCTTGGTGGGCGGCTGGATGCCACCAATGTGGTGGATCAGCCTGCACTGACCGTGATCACGCCGGTCTCTATCGACCATCAGCAATATCTGGGTGATACGCTGGCTGCGATTGCCGGTGAGAAGGCTGGTATCATCAAGCGTCGGGTGCCCTGCGTTGTCGGTCCGCAGGATGAGGCAGCCATGGCGGTTATCGAAGCCGTCGCAGCGCGCCACAGCGCACCCTTGTTGGCATATGGTCAGCAGTGGCACGCAGGCCCCGAAGCGGGACGTATGGTGTATCAGGATGAGACCGGGCTGCTGGATCTGCCGCGGCCCAATCTGCCGGGCGCGCACCAGATTATGAATGCGGGATCGGCGCTGGCCGTGCTGCGCCATCTTGGCACGGACAACGAGGCGTGCGAAGCGGCGGTCACGCGTGCCTACTGGCCCGCCCGCATGCAGCGCCTGCGCAGCGGCCCGCTGAACGATATCGCACCGCAGGCAGAAGTATGGCTTGATGGCGGGCACAATCCCGCCGCCGGAGAGGCGATTGCCCATTTGCTGTCGGAGATGCCAAAACGACCGACATATCTGATTTGCGGCATGCTCAATACCAAGGACATCGCGGGATATATACGGCCCCTCGCCACGCAGGCCGCGCGCCTTTACGCGGTGTCCATACCGGGAGAAGTAAACACATTGCCTGCTGTTGAAACGGCGTCAGCGGCGCGCAGGGTCGGCATGGCGGCCGTCGAAGCATCTGGCGTTGCTGCTGCTTTGGAATCCATCATTTCAGATGACCCGACTGCGCGAGTGCTGATCTGTGGCTCGCTTTACCTTGCGGGTGGCGTGTTGCGCGAAAACAGCTAAAAAACAATATTTGGCGGCACCTGCTGCGTGCATCGGCACATCTGGTGTATCCTCTGCGCAAATCAGGCATTTCCCCGTAGGGGTGTGACAGCTGATGCGATGAGGACGAGAGTTATGCAAGAACGTGTCGAAAAGGCACGCAGCACCGGATTGGATGCTGCCAGTGCGCTCAAATATCAGATCATTTTTATGGTCGTGGGGATCGCGATTATCGTGGGCGGGCTGTGGTTCGTTTATGAAGGTGACGCACCCTATCACCCCGATGACGGACCGATGGCAGAGTTACCGCACCAACAAAGCTCGGATTCCTGACCGCTTGTCATTTGGTTCCCCAACCCTCTGCCTGCATCTCGCGCAAGCGTGATGCGGTGCGCTCAAACTCGAAGGTGCCTTCGCCTTCGACATAGAGCATTTCGGGTTGTGCTGCGGCAGAACAGATCAACCGAACACGCGCCTCATAAAGCGCATCAATCAGCGTGACAAAGCGTTTCGCCTCGTTAAAGTTCGATCGGCCAAGGCGCGGAATGTCGTCCAGCAAAAGCACGCGCACCGCTTCGGCAAGCGCGAGGTAATCCGCAGCCCCAAGCGGGCGACCGCACAGATCGTGAAATCCCGCCCGCGCCATGCCATTGTGAAATGCAGGCAACACCACCTTGCGCCCCTTGACGTGCAGCGTCAGCGGTTGGCCCGGTTCACCGGCCAGATCGTCCCATACAGCATCCATCGCGGCCCGGCTCTGCGCATTTACGGGTGTGAAAAAGACCTGGCTGCCCGTCAGCCGATCTTGCCGGTAATCGGTGGGGCTGGCCATTTCATGAACCACCATGCGTTCCTTGATCAGCGCGATAAACGGTAGAAACAGGTCACGGTTCAACCCGTTTTTGTACAGATCATCCGGCACCCGGTTTGACGTGGTGACCACAACAACCCCAGCGGCAAAAAGCGCCTGAAACAGCCGACCGACGATCATCGCGTCGGTGATGTCAGTGATTTGCATTTCGTCAAACGCAAGCAACCGGACCGACGCAGCGACATCCGCCGCCACCGGTGCAATGGCGTCGTCAACGCCGGTTTTGCGCACCTCGTGCATCTTGGCGTGGATTTCCTGCATGAAGGCGTGGAAATGCACCCGGCGTGCAGGAATGCCGTCCAAGTGCGCCACAAACAGATCCATCAGCATGGATTTGCCACGCCCCACGCCGCCCCAAAGGTACAGCCCCTTCGCGGCTTCCGGCGCCTTGCGGAACAGGCCTTTCCGGACCGGCTGCAACAGCGCATCGCGCATCCGGTCGAACTCGGCCAATACCGCTTCCTGTGCCGGATCTGCGCGCAGAACACCGTCGGTGATCATTTTGTCATAAGTTTCGCGCAAGCTGCTCATACGCCACGATTACCCGGCTGCGCAGGGATTGGGAAGGCATCGGGTGGGTCGTATTCCAAATGGAAATAAATCCCCCCCGGAGGGTCGGCTAGAAACACACATCATGATCCGCGGTGGCACGCGCACAATCGCTGATTTGACGCGGTCGGCAAAGCAAGTAGGTTGCCCAAATCTTGCCAGCGATCGGATTCCGCCATGCACGCCCGTTCTTCCATCTTTACACCGGTTTTGATCGTCGGCTGCGTGATTATCATGGTCAGCTTTGCAATCCGCGCTTCGTTTGGTGTGTTCCAGATCCCCATTGCCGCCGAATTTGGATGGCTCCGCTCCGAATTTTCGCTGGCGATCGCGATCCAGAATCTCGCTTGGGGCATCGGCCAGCCGATATTCGGCGCGATGGCGGAAAAGATCGGCGACCGCAAAGCGATCGTGATCGGTGCGCTGGTCTATGCGCTGGGGCTATTGCTTTCGGCCAGTTCGACCACACCGATAGAGCACCAGACATATGCATGGTTGGTCGGCTTTGGCATAGCGGGCACCGGGTTTGGCGTAATCCTTGCCGTGGTGGGCCGCGCATCATCGGCGGACAATCGGTCCATGTCGCTGGCCATCGCCACAGCAGCGGGCAGCGCGGGGCAGGTATTCGGCGCGCCTGTGGCGGAATGGCTGCTTGGGTTTCTCACGTGGCAGACCACCTTCATGGTTTTCGCCGCCGCGATCCTGTCAATGATCCTGACGCTGCCATTGATGCGCGCACCAGCCTTGGCCAGCCGTGCGGAGCTTGAGGAATCGATGGGTCAGATATTGGTCAAAGCGTTCAAAGACCCCTCGTTCACGATGATCTTCCTCGGCTTTTTCTCATGCGGATATCAGCTTGGCTTTATCACCGCGCATTTTCCGGCCTTCGTGACTGAATTATGCGGCCCGATCGTTGCTGGCGGGGTGCTGCACAATATCGGGATCACCACCACCTCAGCGCTCGGGGCGGTGGCAATTTCGTTGATCGGGATGGCCAATATCGCGGGCACTCTGCTGGCGGGTTGGGCAGGCAAACGGTATTCCAAGAAGTATCTGTTGGCAGGCATCTATGTTGGTAGAACGGTCTTTGCGGCGATGTTTATCATGATGCCGATCACGCCGGTCACCGTGATCATATTTTCGGTAGGCATGGGCGCGTTGTGGCTGGCGACGGTGCCGCTGACCAGCGGGCTTGTCGCGCATATCTATGGGCTGCGCTATATGGGCACGCTTTATGGCATCGTCTTTTTCAGCCATCAACTGGGCAGTTTCATGGGTGTCTGGCTGGGTGGGCGGCTGTATGACACCTATGGCAATTACACGGCCGTATGGTGGATCGGCGTTGCAGTAGGGGCGTTCAGTGCGCTGGTGCATCTGCCAATCCGCGAGCGCAGGCTTGAAGGGCTGGTGACCGCCTGAACGGGCTGTCCGCCAGCGCCTTCAATCTTCTCAAGATGCGCCTGAGCGCCATTTTTCCAGAATGTACCGGCTGGTCATCAGGTCCAGATGTGCGCCGCCGCCGTTCTTGAACAATGTGATCTCGTCGTCGCTGCGCCGCGTGAACTGGTCCAGGTCATAGTAATCGGCAATCAGATGGTCGCGGCCGATGGTTCCCGCCTCAAGGGGAATATTTATCTCACCTATATGACCGACGGTAGTGTCGAAACTATCGACAAAGACACGCGCCCGCAGAAGCGCTTCGTCATCGACTTCACGCATGTCGGGGCGGTAAGCCCCAATCAGGTCAACGTGTTGACCCGGTTGCAGCCACGCACCTCTGATCAGCGGTTCAGTGGACATTGGGGCGCTGGTCACGATGTCGGCCGCCCGGACAGCGGTCTCAAGATCACCGGCCACGGTCATATCCGGCAGGCTGCGGGCCAGGCTTGCGGCGCTGGCGCGGGTGCGGTTCCAGACGGTAAAGCGGGCCTTTGGAAAGGCCGCAGAATATGCCGCATGCAGCCCGCGTGCCTGGGTGCCGGCACCAACCAAAAGGATGTTGCGGCTGTCCGGCCGCGCAAGTCGCCGCGCGGCAAGCAGGCTGTCTCCGGCGGTTTTCCACTTTGTCACAAGGTGGAAATCAACAATCGCCTCCATCCCGCCATGCCTGTCGGAAGAAAGCGTCACCCCCCCGTTGACCATCGGCTTGCCCGCCTTGGAATTGCCCGGAAAGATCGTCGCGGATTTCACCGCGATCCCCATGCCGTCTATCCACGCCGCGCGGCTAAGCAGGGTATCGTCGCCACGGTAAAGGAATGTATCGCCAATCTCGGCTTTGGGCAGGGTGTGCCCGGCGGCCAGCGCATCGGTCAATTCGATCCAATCCAGCAGGGCATCGCCCTTGGCAAATGGAATATTCGGGATATCGGTCATGCGGCCTCCTTGGGTGTAAGCAGATCTTCGGCCACCAGACGGTCGGCCCAGCCCTTTGGGCCTTCAAACAGATGTGTCCGCCACCCGCGCGCAGCGGCAGCGGCAATATTGTCCGCGCGGTCATCGGTAAAGATCAACTGCGCCGGGTCCACACCGCTGGCATCTTCGAGGGCGGCATAAATTTCGGGTGCGGGTTTGATCATGCCCATATGCCCGGAGATGAAATCGCGGTCGAACTGATGCAGGAAAGGATAATGTGTTGCGGCAAAATCATAGCTTTCAATGCCGAAATTGGTGAGCGAAAAGACCGGCACGCCTTTTGCCTGAAGCGCGGCCATCAGGCGCACGGAATGATCGATAAGCGGCGACGCCATTTCGATCCAGCGGTCGTGCCACATACGGATCTCTTCGCGCCAATCGGGATAGGTTTCCGCGGTGGCATAAACGGTGTCGGTAAAATGCTCGCCCATGTCAACGCGATCATTCATGGCGTGCAGATCGACGGCTGCAAACATTTCCCGGCGACGCTGCGCGCCGATGACGCTGTCGTAAAAGCGTTCCGGCTGCCATTCGATCAGAACGTTGCCGATGTCGAAAACGACGGCTTGTGGCTTCAAGATATGACCTTTCCGATGGGGCTGAAGTTCTTCAAGAACTCCGGCCGTTATCATTAATGCAAACTACTATGTCCGCGCCGCTGCGCGTAATTCCCGCTCAAGCGCTTCCAGAAAACGGGAGCGGTCGGTCTTTGTAAAGCCTTTGCCACCGCCCATTCGAAACGGGTCCGCCGCGCGCAAGTCTGTCATCAGATCGCGTGTGGCCAAAACGTTTCCGATATTGGCGGCTGTCAGGGCTTCGCCGTTGTGTTTCAGCACCCGCGCGCCCGCTTCGACACAGCGCGCGGCCAGCGGGATATCACCCGTCACCACCACGTCACCCGGCCCGCACCGCTCTGCGATCCACATGTCCGCGACATCGGGACCGTCGGCAACGATTACCATCTCCACCAGCGGGTTTTGCGAGGGGCGCAAACCGCCGTTGGATACGACGTACATCGACACCTTGTGGCGGGTGGCAACCTTTTCCGCTTCTGCTTTTACCGGGCAGGCATCCGCATCAATATAAAGCGCGGTCATGGATGCACCTTGTTCGGGACGGCTTGGGCGCAGTGGCCCCTTGGCACTGCGCGTTTATTGCGATTCCGCACACCGCTAACCCGCATAAAGCGCATCCGCGTGAAAGGCGAGATGATCCTCCATGAAGGTCGACACAAAGAAATAGCTGTGGTCATAGCCGGGCTGCATCCGGATTGTCGCATGCTGACGGCGCGTGGCAATGGCCGCGGCAAGGGCTTCGGGCCTCAGCAGGTCAAGAAATTGATCCGAGGTGCCCTGATCAATGAGAATCGGCCCGTCAAAACCTTTTTGCTGCATTAAAAGCGTGGCGTCATGCGGCGCCCAGGCGGCCTCATCCGCACCCAGATACGCGGTCAGCTGCTTGCGGCCCCAGTCGCTTGCGCTTGGGTTGGCGATGGGTGCAAAGGCAGAGACCGACAGGAACCGCCCCGGCAGGCCCATCGCCAGCGTCAGCGCGCCATGCCCGCCCATGGAATGTCCGGTGATGCCCTGCCGCGTCAGGTCGATGGCAAAGTTCTCACCCAGCAACTTTGGAAGCTCATCTGCCAGATAGTCCCACATCTGGTAATGCGCTTTCCACGGCGCCTTCGTGGCATTTAGGTAAAACCCCGCACCCTTGCCCATATCATAAGCATCGTCGTCGGCCACGTCACCGCCGCGCGGCGAGGTGTCGGGAAAGACCAGCGCGATACCATGTTCTGCGGCCCAGCATTGTGCGCCCGATTTGGTCATGGCATTTTCATGGGTGCAGGTCAGGCCAGACAGATACCACACGATAGGAACAGGGCCATCACGCACCTCTTCGGGAAGGAACAACCCGAAGGTCATGTCACAATTGCAGGCGGTCGAGGCGTGCGAATAGACGCCCTGTGTGCCCCCAAAGCAGATATTTTCGGAGATGGTTTTCATGGGCTTTCCTTTTGATATCGGTTTGCGGCCTGCAGCGCCTGATTTCTGCCGGATCAGATGCCAGTGACCCATGCGATCACAAGGCTTACCGTTACAATGCTGAAGGCGGTAGAAACAAGGATCGCCGCAGATACCCGTTGCGGCGCCACACCATAGTGCTGGGCTAGCATATAGACATTTCCCGCGACCGGCAAAGCCGCAGCGCTGATGATGACGCCGGCTTTGTAGGGATCGACGCCGAACAGGGCAAGTGCCGCAAAACCGACAAAAAGCGGGTGCAGGACCAATTTGCAAAAGCTGAGCCAACCGGCGATCTGCAACCGCTCCGCAGATTTGGTGGCCAGCGATGCCCCGATCGCAAAGAGCGCACCGGGCGTGGCCGCGCCGCCGAGAATGGCAAGAAATTCATTCATCGGCGCAGGGATGGGGATGCCGATGCCGGACCAGACGAACCCCAGCACGATGGCCACGATCATTGGATTTTTCAGCAAACCGATTCCAATGGTACGCATCAACCGCAGGCTTAGTTGTCCGTCGCGCGATCCGGTGATCAGAATCACGATGAGACTGGAAAACACCACCAGATCAATGGTCAGCGCCAGCATTACCGGACCAATCGCTTCGGCACCCAGCAGCAAGGTCAGCATCGGCACACCCAGAAACCCGGTATTGCCGATTACCGCACATTGCGCCTCAATTGCGTTGGTCGGCACATCCAGCTTGCGCAGAAACCCCACGATGGTGGCGATGCCGTAAACAAATGTCGTGCCCCAGAGGTATGCCACGACAAGCCGGGTGTCCCATACTTCGGCCAGTGACAGATTGGCCGAGAACCGAAACAGCATGGCCGACAGCGCGAAGTAGAACACAAACTTGGTCAGATAAGCCGTTGCCTCTGCCGAAAAGAACCGGGTGCGGCCGGCCCAATAGCCGACCCCGATAAGTGCAAAGAACGGCAGGGTTTTCAGAAAAATCGCAAGCATGGGCCAAGGGTCAGCCAGCTAGCCGTCTGTGTGCAACTGTTAGCTTTATGTTTCGGGCGGCCATGATCACCCCGATCCGATAAGCACCCCTGCCGCAAAGACCAGCGCGCCGCCCAGCACCACCTGAAAAGCAGCACGAAAGAAAGGGGTTTCCATGAATTTGTTCTGGATCCACGCAATCGCCCAAAGTTCAACAAAAACCACGATGAACGCCACCACCGTCGCCGTCCAGAAGTCGGTGATCAGGTACGGCAGAGCGTGGCCCAATCCGCCCAGCATGGTCATTACGCCGGAGGCAAATCCGCGCTTTATCGGTGATCCGCGTCCCGAAAGCTCTCCGTCGTCCGACGCCGCCTCGGTAAACCCCATGGAAATGCCCGCCCCGACAGAGGCTGCCAGCCCGACCAGGAATGTCGTCCAGGTGTTGTGCGTGGCAAAGGCTGTGGCGAAGATCGGAGCGAGGGTTGATACGGAACCATCCATGAGCCCTGCAAGGCCCGGCTGTACCCAGGTCAGGATGAATTGGCGGTGGGCCTTGCTGTCTTCGGTTATGACAGTTTCGGAATCGAGATGCTTGGCCGTAAGATCACCGGCGGTGGTCTGATGTCCTGCCTCTGCGGCGGCCAAATCCCCAAGCAATTTGCGGGTGTCGGCATCCGTGGTGCGCGCGGCGGCAGTAAGATAGAACCGTTCGGCATCCTGCTCCATCGCGGCTGCTTCGGCGCGGATCCGGTCCAGCCCCAGATTTTCAACCAGCCAAACGGGCCGACGGGCGTAATATCCGGTGACATGTTCGCGCCGGATCAGCGGAATCGTATCGCCAAAGCGTTTCTGATGCAGATCAATCAGGCGTTGGCGGTGCTCATCTTCTTCAATCGCCATACCATCGAAAATCGCGGCGCTGTCAGCAAAGTCAGCGCGTAACGTATCGGCATAGCCGCGGTAAATCCGCGCGTCGTCTTCTTCTGAGGAAATGGCCAGCGCAAGAACCTGCTGCTCCGTCAGGTCTTTGAAACGTTTTCGGTTCAGTGCGAAGGGCATGGATCTCACCTTTGATCGGATTAGAATGATTCTAATCGTTCACCGCGTGCTCGGCAACCGGGTTTGCGCGGGTTTATGGCGATTAGCCCTTGGAACTGAGCGGTTCGGTAAATAACGTGGCCCGAACACCGGAGCATCCATGACCGTCACTGCACAGAACCCCCGCAAGGGCCGAAAATACGATCAGGTGCTTGCCGGTGCCCGGACAGTTTTCATGGCCGACGGTTTTGAAGGCGCCAGCGTGGACGAGATTGCGCGCGTCGCGGCGGTGTCCAAAGCGACGCTATATCGTTATTTCCCCGACAAGCGGTTGCTGTTCATGGCGGTCGCAAATGCCGAATGCGGACGTCAGTCGCGACACGCACTTGATGAGATTGACCTGGATGCACCGCCACATATGGTGCTGGCCGAAACTGGCCGACATTTCCTGCGATTCATCACCTCGAAGCTGGGGCAACAGATGTATCGCATCTGCGTGGCGGAATCGGATCGGTTCCCAGAACTGGGACAGCAGTTCTATAACTCTGGCCCCGCCATGATGCGCGCAGAAATGGCGAAGTATTTTGAACAGGCCGAAGCGCGACGCGAATTGCAGATCGACGACCGACTTCTGGCGGCTGACCAGTTCGGAGAGTTGTGCAAGGCGGACATTTGGCCGCGACTGATGTTCGGCGTTGCAAAAACAGTAACAGAGGCCGAAATCACACGCGTTGTTGATGGCGCAGTTGAAACATTCATGGCGAGGTACGGAACATGAAAAAAGCGATAATCGCAGCACTTTTTCTGGGCGGATGTACACAGATCGCGACCGCACCGCCGCCGCCACCTTCCGGGGATTGCGATGCGCAGGCATATGCTACGCTGATCGGCAAGCCCGCCACTGCAGCGCTCATCGTGCCCGAGCCAAAGCGCAGTTACCGTAGTGGCGATCCCGTCACCTTGGATTTCCGACCTGACCGGATCAATATCGTATTGGATGGCGCCGACAACATCATCGATGTCAAATGCGGCTGATCTAGGTTTTCGGACGGTTGTCAAGAATGCGCACGGCCTTGCCTTCGGAACGCGCGACTCCGCCAGCATCCGTGACCTCAACCTTCACGCTGATCCCGACGCTTTGCTTGACAAGCGCGGCAAGCGCGCGCGCGGCGGTGTCGCGTGCGGCACCTGTCACGCTGGCATCGGCGCATTCACACAGCACCCGCATTTGATCCATCCGGTCTGGGCGCGACAGTTCGATCTGAAAATGAGGCGACAAGCCCGGCGTGGCCATCAGCGCCTCTTCAATCTGGGTCGGGAAGACGTTGACGCCACGCAAAATAATCATGTCGTCAGAACGTCCCGTTACCTTTTCCATGCGACGCATGGTCCGCGCAGTGCCTGCCAACAGACGCGTCAAATCACGCGTACGGTAGCGTATGATCGGGAATGCCTGTTTGGTCAAAGAGGTAAAAACCAGTTCGCCACGTTCGCCGTCGGCCACTGGCGCACCTGTATCAGGGTCGATGACTTCAGGGTAAAAATGATCCTCCCAGATGTGCAGCCCGTCTTTGGTTTCCACACATTCACAGGCGACACCGGGGCCCATCACCTCGCTTAGTCCGTAGATATCAACGGCGTGCATGTCGAAGGCCTGTTCAATTTCAATCCGCATCGCGTTGGTCCACGGCTCTGCGCCAAAGATGCCAACCTCAAGCGAACAGTCGCGCGGGTCCAGCCCCTGATTGGCAAATTCATCCAGAATCGAAAGCGCGTAGGACGGGGTGACGGTTATGCCCTTGGGTTTGAAATCATCAATCAGGCGGACTTGTCTGGGCGTCATGCCGCCCGAGACCGGGGTTGTTGTCAACCCCAGCGCGTCGGCGCCCAGATGTATGCCAAGCCCCCCTGTAAAAAGCCCGTAGCCGTAAGCATTGTGCAGCATATCGCCGGGGCGCATGCCCGAAGCGCGCAAGGATCGCGCGACAACGCTGCCCCAGTGGCCCAGATCTTCCTTGGTATAGCCTACGACGGTCGGCTGGCCGGTGGTGCCGGACGAGGCATGGATGCGCGCCACCTGTTCGCGGGGTACGGCGAACATGCCAAAAGGATAGTTGTTACGCAGGTCGGATTTAACGGTGAAGGGAAACCGAGCCAGATCGTCCAGACTACGCAGATCGTCCGGATGCACGCCCGCAGTGTCAAAAGCCTGCATATAAAACGGGACGTTGTCATAGGCGTGCCGCAGCGACCAGCGCAGCCTGTCAACCTGAAGCGCGGAAATCTCGTCGCGGCTGGCGATCTCGATCGCATCGAGGCTGTCTTTGGGCGGTGTGAGATCCTTCATGGCGCGGCGTCCTCTTCGACAAAGTGCTGACCTTTGATGCTACGCGATAATCCGCGAAACAAGGCGATGGTACGGCCATCACCGCCGGTCACGGTAACATCGTAAATACCTGAGCGTCCCGTGCGCGAGGTTTCCATTGCAGTCGCGGTCAGGATATCCCCGGCCTTGCCGGGCAACAGGAATGTAATCTGATTTTGTTGCGCGACCGTCAATTGATTGTAGCTGTTGCAGGCAACGGCAAAGGCGCTGTCGGCAAGTGTAAAGATAAATCCGCCGTGACAGATGCCATGACCGTTAAGCATGTCATCGCGCACCATCATGTGCAGCGTCGCAGCGCCAGGCGCAATGTGATCAATGACCATGCCAAGCCCGGCAGACGCGGCATCCTTGTCAAACATGAGAGCGGCAGATTTTTCGGCCCTTGCCTGGGGGGTCATGTCAGCCTGCTTTCATGTTTCATAAATCCGAACTCTCGCACCGTTGTGTAACACGTTCAACCATTTGATTGTGACGCAGGGCTTGATTTGGCCAAGCTTTGCGGCAAGTGTAAAACCATGACGATGCATGTACCACCATCCGTTTCACCATTCGAGCGGCCCCCGGAACAGATTGCCTTTCACCGCACGGAACTGTCTGTGATCCTGTCGCTGTATGGGCGTATGGTCGCCGCAGGGGAGTGGCGCGATTACGGAAAATCCTGTTTGCGCGAGGTGGCGGTGTTTTCAATCTTTCGTCGCACGGCGGAAATCCCACTTTACCGCATTGAAAAGCGCCCCAAACTGCGGAGTAAGCAGGGGATTTATGCCGTGGTCGGACCCGGCGGTCAGGTTTTGCGGCGAGGGCATGACCTGAAATCCGTTATGCGGGTGCTGGAGCGCAAATTGATCCGGGCGGTGGGCGACTAAACCGTCGCTCCGAAAAAATTTTTGACCTCCGGTGGGGATTTAGATCCATTTGGAAGATGTCAGCGGATGTCGAGACGAAGGTGTGCAGTTAGCTTGCCATCTCCCGCAGCGGCGATCCGTGCCAAAGCAGCGGCGATGTTTTCAGTGGTGACCGCCATCGCATGGGCATTGGCGTGAATCATATTGTCAGGTCCGGTGACCAGGGCGACATGACCTTTCCAGAACAGCAGATCATTGCGCTGGAAGTCGCCGGACCGCGCTGGGGCCCCCAAGTTCTGCTGCTGGTCGCTGTCGCCGGGACAAGGTATGCCGCAGGCCAGCAGGGCCGCTTGAACCAATCCAGAGCAATCAATGCCCAACCGGCTATTGCCGCCCCACAGATAGGGGGTGCCGATGAACAGATGGGCAATTTTGGCAGGATCGGTGGCGTGTTCGCCGATCGGTGCAATATGCGCTGCCGGGATGAAACCTGCGGCGGTCTGTGTGAATGAACCCGACCGTGCTGTCACCGCCAGCTTGCTGCCGAAACTGAGGCTTAGCTGGTCCGGCGATTTGATATCCGCACGCTGGTATGCATGTGTCGCGGGGGCGATGACCTTGTGTGTAGCCGTCACAGCGGTGCCAAGCATACTGGATTTGACGTGGCCGCAATAGCCGTCCTTTTCAGACTGCACATAAGCCCAGCCCCGGTCGCTGCCCAGTATCGTCACGCTGTCGCCATAAAGAAGTTGGCGATCACGGGCGCCGTCAGGCTGGCGGCACAGATCCGTGACGGGCACCATGACCTGTGCTGCCGTTTTGCCTGTAACGCGTGCAGGGTCAGGTGTCTGACGGGGGTCGCTCATATCTTTAACAGCGGTGTCAGCGCGGCATAAATCGCGCGCGTGCCTTGGCCAACACCGCCTTTGGGTCTGGCGGGCGCGTCGTTTGGTTGCCAGCCATAAATATCGAAATGCGCGTAGCGGCTTTCGGTGACAAAGCGGCGCAAGAACAGCGCTGCGGTGATGCAGCCACCAAAGCCGCCCTTTGGTGCATTATCCAGATCGGCGATGCCGGGTTCGATCATCGCCTCATAGGGCGTATGAAAAGGCATCCGCCAGACTGGATCGGCCTGCGCGGTCGCCGCATCTTCAAGCGCGCGCACAAAGTCGGGATCGTCGCTGAAATAGGGGGCAAGGTCAGGCCCGACTGCCACACGCGCGGCCCCGGTCAGCGTCGCCATCGAGATGATCTGATCAGGGTGGTCTTCGTCAGCCAGCGCGAGCGCGTCGGCCAGCACCAGCCGACCTTCGGCGTCTGTATTGTTGATCTCTACCGTCAGCCCCTTGCGGGAGGTCAGAATATCCTGCGGGCGGAATGCGTTTGCAGAAACTGCGTTTTCCACCGCCGGTATCAGCACGCGCAGGCGAACTTTCAGTCCGGTGGCCATGATCATATGCGCAAGTCCCAACACTGCAGCGGCACCGCCCATATCCTTCTTCATCAGCCCCATGGAGGCCGCCGGTTTGAGATCCAGCCCGCCCGTGTCGAAACACACGCCTTTGCCAACCAACGTCAGGCTTGGCCCGGCATCGCCCCATGTCATGTCGATCAGACGCGGCGCACGGTCAGAGGCACGGCCGACGGCGTGAATCATTGGAAGGTTCTGCGCCAGCAGATCGTCACCCGTGGTTACGCTGATCGCTGCGCCATGTTGCGTGGCCAAATCGCGCGCGGCCTGTTCCAGTTCTGCCGGTCCCATATCGGAGGCCGGTGTGTTGATCAGATCCCGTGTGAGCATTTCTGCGGTGGCAATCGCGGTCACATGATCGGCGTCGATCCCGTCAGGGGCCACAAGTTCTGCCAACAAGGCAGGTTGCGTGTGATACCGGTCAAAGCTGTAGCCGGCAAGCAACCAGCCAAGCGCTTCTGTTGCATGCTGCGCTTCGGGCAAGCCGCCGACGATGCGATAACTGCCCTTGGGCAATTTCGCGGCCGCAGCGGCCAGATGGAACCGACCCCGCGCACGGGATTGTTCAGTCCCGTATCCCGCCACCGCCAATGCGGGCCGCCCGTCAGCGTCCGGCACAACAAGCGCTTGTCCTATCGCCCCGGTAAAACCATTCGCATTGACCCAATTCTGCACCCGTTCCGGTTGGTCTTTTGTCCAGTCGTCTATGGCGCTTTCGGCCAGTACGTGCAGCGGAATGGATGGGTCAGGGCGTTCAGCGAAACAGCGGGACATGCGCGGCCTTTCAGACAGATAATTATGCCCGCAGACTAGCCGTTCCTGCGGTGCCCGCAAGCGTTCAGATGGTGATGTCCTGCAGGTCCCAGATCGCGGTAAGAGAGCGTTCACCGATGCGAATGAGGCGAGACAGCGTAGAGGCCACGGCGACGTAGTTGCCCTCGTCAATGCAGCGTGTCACATCGCTTGCCACCTGCGACAGCATATGCATGCCGACCTGATCGGCAATGGCAATGAGCGAGCGCGTGTTCTTGCGAAGGTCCGGCCAGTTCAATTCACGGTGCAGCCGGTCGGAATGCGACAGCCGCAAGGCAAGTTCCTCCATCGCGCGGCACACGACATCCTCCGCCCCGGCTTCGCCGAGTTGCGAGTAAAGCGATCCCAGTCTTTCCTGGTCGACACTGACCGTTTCAGTCGGTCGAATCTGTAGAAGTTGCATGATCATTCACCCTTTTGACGGCCCCCACGGCACGGGTGCAATATGGCTACAACAGGTTCCCAAATGATTGAAGATCGCCTGCCTTTTCGCTCGAATTCTTGGGAAATTTGCGGTATCCGACGTACAGCTTGTAGCAAGAATGGGATCTTCATGGACAACGCCAAACCTTTGCCAAAGTATCTGGTGCAACGCTATCAGGGCTGGAAGGCGACCGGCTATGCCGAGAATGAGGCTTGGTATCGACGGCTTGCCAGTGATGGGCAACATCCGCGTGCGATGGTGATCTCGTGTTGTGACAGTCGGGTGCATGTGACGTCCATTTTTGGGGCGGATCAGGGCGAATTCTTTATCCATCGCAACGTAGCCAATCTGGTGCCGCCCTATGAATTGGGCGGCGGCGGCGAGCAGCACGGCACATCAGCGTCGGTTGAATATGCCGTGCGCGTGTTGAAAGTCGCGCATGTTATCGTGCTGGGGCATTCCAATTGCGGAGGTGTGACCGGCTGTATCGACATGTGTCGTGGCCGCGCGCCCCAATTGGAAGCCAAGGACAGCTTTGTCGGGCGGTGGATCAACATGCTGCGGCCAAAGTATGATCTGGTGGCAGATATTGACGATCCGGTCGAACAGCAGCGTCAGCTTGAGAAACATGCCGTGGTGACGTCGCTCGACAATCTGATGACCTTTCCGTTTATCGAGAAAGAGGTGATTTCGGGCGAGCTTTCGTTACATGGCCTCTGGACGGACATCGGCGAAGGTGGGTTGGAATATTACGATGCCAAATCGGATAAATTCCATCCGGTGTGACCGGAAGATCCGCCGCGTCCGGATCAATCCGGCACCGAGCGATCAGGGTGCTGCGGGGTTGGAGGCTGACGCGTCAGTTGCTTCGATGTGTAACAGTTGGCCGGTCGCGGTGATTTCAATGGATTGAATTGGGGTTGATGAGAGTTTGCGACCTCGCGCTGGAAGCAGCGGATAGATTAGGCAAAAAGAGGCATTGAGCATTTGGATGCCCGATGCGGTACGGCGCAAAAAAAGGAGGCCGCCCGGCCTCCTTTTCAGCATGTTTGACCTGTGGACCTCAGCCCTTCTTGAGAACCTCACGGCCCAGCAATTCCGCAATCTGCACAGCATTAAGCGCGGCACCTTTGCGCAGATTGTCTGAAACGCACCATAGGTTCAGGCCGTTGTCGATCGTGCTGTCTTGACGAATGCGACTGACAAAGGTCGCGAAATCACCCGCACATTCCACCGGCGTGACGTATCCGCCGTCCTCACGCTTGTCGATGACCATGACGCCGGGGGATTCGCGCAGAATGTCGCGCGCCTCGTTTTCGTCCAGATGGTCCTCAAATTCGATGTTGATCGATTCGGCGTGGCCGACAAATACCGGCACCCGCACACAGGTGGCCGTCACCTTGATTGATGGGTCGACGATCTTCTTCGTCTCTACCATCATTTTCCATTCTTCCCTGGTTTCGCCGCTGTCCATGAAGGCGTCGATATGCGGGATCACGTTAAAGGCGATCTGCTTGGTAAACTTGCGCGGTGGCTTGTTGTCTGTTGGATTGTAGATTGATTTGGTCTGATCCCAAAGTTCATCCATGCCTTCTTTGCCAGCGCCTGATACAGATTGATACGTGCTGACCACGACCCGTTTGATCGTGGCGCGGTCATGCAATGGCTTGAGCACAACGACCATTTGCGCGGTCGAACAGTTCGGGTTGGCGATGATGTTTTTCTTGGCGTAGCGGTGGATCGCCTGTGGGTTCACCTCTGGCACGATCAGTGGGATGTCGGCGTCGTAGCGGTACAGCGACGAGTTATCGATCACTACACAGCCCGCCTTGGCGGCGCGCGGCGCGTACTGCTTCGTGGCCTCGGACCCGACGGCAAACAACGCCATGTCCCAGCCGGTGAAATCGAACGCATCCAGATCCTTCGTCTTGAGCGTTCTGTCGCCAAAGCTGACTTCTGTGCCCATGGATTTGCGGCTGGCCAAGGCCACGATTTCGTCCACGGGAAACTGGCGTTCGGCCAGAATGTTCAGCATTTCGCGGCCCACATTGCCTGTGGCGCCCACGACGGCGACGCGATAACCCATCTGATTACTCCAGTTTGATATGTGATGGTCGTTGCCCTTTAGCGCGCTTGCGGCACGAGGGGAAGGGCATCCGGGAAGGGACGCGTTGTCAGTCCGCGTTCGGTCGACTGAACAGATAGATCAGAAGCCCCGCAGCCAGACAGGCGGCAAAAAGCATGAAGACCGCGACATAGGGTGCGGAGACCACCTGCGCAGGGGCGAGGCCGGCATATACCCGGCCGGTGGCGAATTGCAGGATGCCCACCCCACCGATGGAGAACAGGTTAAGCATCGTGACCCCCCGGCCGATCAGATGGGGCGGCAAAAAGCTGCGGCCATGGGCCATGATGACGGGATATGCGGCGCCGAAAAACCCAATGGCGCACATCATGGCAATCGACAGGACCATAGCCTGCGCGGGCAGCATGATCAGCACCAGCGCCGACGTCAGGGTGATGGCGCTGCCACCGGCGATCAGCCATTTGCGTGCACCCAGCACACGGTCGAGCGGGCCGTAGGACAATGTCCCGGCAATCATGGCGACCCCCATCAATAATGTCGCCCGGCCAATAGTGCCCGTGTCCGCGCCAAAAACCTCGGACAGGTAGGGCCCAATCCAAAGACCGCGTATTGCCCCTGGCATGGCATAGTTTGCGGCCATGAGCGGAAAGATAAACCAAAGCGCGCGGATCTTGAACAATTCTGCAAGCGATCCCTTGCGTTCGCCGTCAACCTTGGCGGGGTCATTGACCAGTATCAGAATGCCCGCCGCAACCAGCGCTGACGTTCCGGAAAGACCCCACAGGGCCGCGCGCCAGCCAATCGTTTCGGCTGCCAGAGCCATGGGGTACGAAGCAACGAGATTTCCCAGACTGCCCAAACCCACCATGACAGAGGCCAACACGGCAAATTGCGCCGCCGGATATTCGCGCGCAAATATATAATAGGACGCCATCAGCACCGGGGCACAGCCGAACCCGATCAGCGTCATGCCAATGTTGATATAGATCGGCGATGTCGCCATCGCAAACACCGCGGCACCGCCACCGCCACCGATCAGCAACAGCCACGCCGCAGTTCGGCGAGGACCGATGGTATCAAGCGCCGAGCCAATCGGGATTTGCATTGCAGCGAATGACAGAAACCAAAGCCCGGATGCAAAAGCAAGGTTATCCGGCGTCGCGCCGATATCGGCCCCCAGCGCAGGGGCCAGCACCGCCAGAAAAGCGCGAAAAAACTGACTGAGCACATAGGCCAGTCCAAGAACAACAATTCCCGCGCTCATTTGGTCTGCCCCCGCCAGCGTTTCGCCGACCCGCGCGCGGCCCCCGCCAAAAGCAGCACATCAGCCCCGACAGCGACAAAACGCGCCCCGGCTTCCAGCGCCGCCTGCGTCATTTCATCCTGCGTTGACAGAATTCCGGCTGCTTTGCCGCTTGCCTTGATGCGGCGCAGGGCGTCCATGATTGCGTCCTGTACAGGTGCCGCACTCAGATCACCCATATGACCCATGTCCGCGGCCAGGTCGGAAGGCCCGATGAACACACCATCGATGCCGTCAAGGGTCAGGATCTCATCCAATGCGCCAAGCCCGGCCCGGCTTTCGATCTGTATCAGCAGGCAAATCTGTGCGTCCGCTGTGGTGCCGTAGTCCGCGATTTCGGCGAAGCGGGACGCGCGCGTCAACGCATGGCCAACGCCGCGATCACCGTGCGGCGGATACCGTATATCGCGCACCAGTTGGCGCGCGTGTTCAGCGCTGTCCACCATCGGCACCAGCACCGTCTGTGCCCCCGCATCCAGCACCTTCTTCATGATCCATGTCTCGCCCACGGGCAGACGGACAACGGCGTGACTGGGGCTGCTTTCAAGAACCTGCAACTGCGACAGGATCGACCGCAAATCGCTCGGCCCATGTTCGCCGTCGATCACCAACCAGTCGAACCCTGCGGTCCCCATCAATTCCGCGCTGAACGCATCGGCCAGCCCCAACCAGCAGCCAAACAGTGTTTCGCCCTCACGCAGGGCTTTCTTGAAGGTATTGATGGGGGCAGGCATGCGGGTAATCCTTGGCCAGAAATTCTGGCGCACCCTAGACACGCAAAGCAGTCTTTGACCAGAGGCCAGGGACGCGATCAGATCACCTTGATCACATCCTTGTCGATCGCAAGCATGTAACCGCGCCGTGCGATATTCTTGACCAGCAACTCGGATACGATCTGATTGCCCAGCGTGTCGCGCAGGCGTTTGATCCGTGTGGCACCGGCGGCTTCGTCGCAGTCAGACGCATTGCGCCCCGATATCATGCCTTCGATCTCGGACCCGGACAATACATCGTCGTCCATCCGCGCCTCTGCCAGCACGGACATGGTTTCCATCGCGGCAGCGGTCAGTTTGAAACCGAGATTATTAAGATAGACGGTGTTCTCTTCGCGGCTGATCAGCAGGGAATTGACCTGTATGCCGACCCGTTCAATCTGGGCCATGCGCCGGTTGAAGTCGATCAGCATGACAAGGAACACCAACGCGGCAATCAGCATGGCAGCGGCAAAGACCAGCAAAACGAAGATGACAACACGGTAGCCTGCCAGCGTTTCGGAAAATGCGGTGCCGGACTGCGCCAGAATTTCAAGCAGCTTGATTTCCGCAGGCGTGGTCAGATCATCGTTTTCGATAAAGATGCGTTCGACCTGCGCGTTAAATCCGTTCGCATCGGGCAGCGCCCAGAACAGCAGCATCGCGCCAATCAGCAGGACGGCAACAACGGCAGCGATTCCGCCACCGACAAAACGACCACCAACGCGGCGCATGTCAGAAGCGGAGGAAATTTGGTCCTGCACTGTCTTTCCTTTGTAGCAACCCATCTTCACCAAAGACCGACAGCACATTCAGCAATGTCCAGCCATTGGCCGACAGCCGCGCCGCGAGCTCTGATGTCGCCGGTTCACGCTCGCACGCGCCGTTGATCTGCGCCACACCATAATGCAGGCGCAGTGGGTTGTCTTGCTTTGCCTTGTAATCGGCATAGCAAGTCGCCGCCTGGGCCGGAACAGCAAGGCTGATCAGCGCGGCGGCCAGAAGTGAAAGAACATATTTTGTCATGGTTCTGTTGTGCGCCTTTGCGCGCCGATATTCAATATCCAAGCGCTTTCACACCGCCTAACCGCGCCGCTATTGGATAACAATGCACTGATATTGCCTGTCCCGACCTCTCAGACCAGTTTGATCCCCAGAGCCGACATGACCCCCCATGTCGGTACGCAGAAAGGATCAGACCGATGTACCGACGTTTCATTGCAACCATCGCCGCCGCATCCATCGCCATCACGGCATTGGGCAGTTTCCCTGCCTATGCGGGTGAAAAAGAAATTGCGCGCGCCGCTGCTGCCATTCTTGGCATCGCGATCATCGGCAAGATCATTCATGACAAGAACAAGCGCGACGACGAACGCGAGGTCACCCGCAGACGACCCGCACCGGTGGTGGTGCCG
The DNA here is from genome assembly GCA_024636405.1 of Sulfitobacter sp. The sequence continues at coordinate 25,567 of JAGXHC010000160.1, forward strand.
CCGCATCGGCCACATCCTACTGTGCGCCCGCGTCCCGTACATCCGCGCCCGTTGCCGTCGCGGGTAGATCGCAAGCTGCTGCCATCGCAGTGCTTCCGAAGCTACGACACCCGGCAGGGCAAGGTCCGCATGTTCGGACAACGCTGCCTGCAGGAAAATTACCGGTTTGCCGACCGTCTTCCGAACTACTGCGCCGAAACGGTGCGGACAGAACGCGGGGTGCGTCGTGGCTATGACGCCCGCTGTCTTCGGGACGCCGGCTACAGATTGGCGCGAGGGTAACCCCTCGCACCATATCGGGCGGCACGTCCCTGCTGCCCGAACCGGAGGGGAGAGATGTTCGGGCGTTTCTCCCCTCCTCTTTTTGTGCATGGGCGTTCTCAGGGGTTGCGTCTGCATCGCAGGTACGCTTTGCCCTGTTGCCATGACACCCGATTTCACATTTGAGCAGGCGGCCCGTGTGCGTGGCTTTCGGGGCATTGCCGGGGTTGATGAAGTTGGGCGCGGACCGCTGGCCGGCCCGGTCACATCCGCCGCAGTGGTTCTGGACCCGGCGCGCATTCCAGAAGGTCTGAACGATTCCAAAAAGCTTGGAAAAGCAGCGCGCGCCCGGCTCTATGCTGAGTTGCTGGAAGTGGCCGAGATCAGCGTTGCCCATGCCACCGTTGAAGAGATCGAAGAGATCAACATCCTGCGCGCCAGCCACCTTGCGATGATGCGCGCCTTGGCCGGACTGCGTTGTGTCGTGGATCACGTGCTGATCGACGGCAATATGATTCCCCGTGATCTGCGCATTTCAGCACAGACAATCATCAAGGGTGATGCCCGGTCACAGTCGATTTCTGCGGCCTCAATTGCGGCCAAAATATGTCGGGATTATGTCATGGTGGATTTGGCGCAACAGCATCCCGGATATGGTTGGGAGACGAACATGGGATATGGGTCAAAAAGCCACATCGCAGCGCTGCATAGTCTTGGTGTGACCCCACACCATAGACGTTTGTTCAAACCCGTCCACAACATCTTGTATCAAGATGATTTCTTAACCGATTGATTCAAAAAAGAAATTGACCACGAATCCTCTTTGACTCATCCTGATCCTCAACCAACGAGCACAAAATGTGCCGAGGACAGAGGCAGATATATGACGACGATTACCAAGGGTGCCGCGGCACTTCCCCTGAACACGATCCTCGAAGGCGACTGCATCGAGGCGATGAATGCTTTGCCAGAAGCATCCATTGATCTGATTTTCGCCGATCCTCCGTATAATCTGCAACTGCGCGGCGATCTGCACCGCCCCGACAACTCCAAAGTTGACGCGGTGGATGACGAATGGGACCAATTCGCCAGCTTTGCCGTCTATGACAAATTCACCCGTGCCTGGCTGAAGGCGGCGCGCCGTCTTTTGAAACCCAACGGCGCAATCTGGGTTATCGGCAGCTACCACAACATCTTTCGTGTCGGCGCCGCGTTGCAGGATCAGGGGTTCTGGATTCTCAATGACGTGGTCTGGCGCAAGTCCAATCCGATGCCGAATTTTCGCGGCAAGCGATTTACCAATGCACATGAGACGATGATCTGGGCGGGCAAAGACGAAAATGCGAAGTACACGTTCAACTACGAAGCGCTGAAGGCGCTGAACGAAGGCATCCAGATGCGCAGCGATTGGGTGCTGCCGATCTGCACTGGTCATGAGCGTCTAAAGAACGACGCTGGCGACAAGGCGCATCCAACGCAAAAACCCGAAAGCCTGCTGCACCGCATCCTTGTGGGATCGACCAATCCCGGCGATGTGATTCTTGACCCGTTCTTCGGGACCGGCACGACAGGTGCTGTGGCAAAGATGCTGGGGCGTGATTTTATCGGTATTGAGCGTGAAGCTGCTTACCGCAAGGTTGCGCATAAGCGTATCGCTTCAGTCCGCAAGTTCGACCGAGAAGCGTTGCAGACCACCACATCGAAACGCGCCGAACCGCGGGTGCCGTTTGGCCAGCTGGTCGAACGTGGCATGCTGCGTCCGGGCGAGGAACTGTTTTCGCTGAACGGCCGGTTCAAGGCCAAGGTCCGCGCAGATGGCACCCTGATCGGCAGCGATGTCAAAGGGTCAATCCATCAGGTCGGGGCCGCCTATGAAAAGGCACCCAGCTGTAACGGCTGGACCTACTGGTGCTACAAGAAGGACGGCAAGCGCGTCCCGATCGATATCCTGCGCCAGCAGATCAGGGCAGAAATGGCCAGCTGAGCCACCCGCCAGAGTTTTCCGAACACCGCCGGTGCCTTGCGGCCTTCCTTGAAGGTCCGCCCTTGATGGCGCCTACCTTGGCCCCGCCTTTCATGGCGGGGTCTTTTTCCATTTCAGCAATACTTTTGCGGGCGTTCTGCTCTTTCTTAGCCGGCCTGTTGTTTGCGCCCCCGCACACGTGCCAATGCTGATTTCACATAGCCTGCGCCGAATTCGGACTTGTTCACAACAAAGAGCACACCCGCCGACGCTGCCTTTTCCCACATGAAGGGTGATGGCCAATCGCTGACCATGATGACAGGAATATCTGCATGCGCAGCGTCCTGCGCCAGTTCGAGGGCGAAGTTGGCGCCAAAACCGTCCGGCAGGTTGTTGTCCAGCAAGATAAGCGAAATCCGCCCGCGCGCCAGCGCCAGACGCGCGGATTTCAGGGTTGTCGCAACTTTGACCTTCATCGGTGCGTCTGCACGGTTGATAACGCGGGCCATCATCTGCTGATCAAAAGTGCTGTCTTCGACGATCAGGCAGGTGTCCTGAACGCGGCTGCTGGATGACGTGTCTCGCATGATAGCGAACCCCAATGATCTCTTCATCAGGTCGTGCCAGAGAAACCTTAAGATAGGGTTCGTACCGGCTAGCGGGGAAGGGGCGTTGTGCCCTTGTTATAGGGTTTCCAGTCGGTAATTTCGGGATAGTACATCTCGCGCCACTTGCGCACACGCGGGTTCATGAGGCGTCGCCACACGGGGGGGAACATTGCTGCCATCGTCATCACCGGATAGCCGTAAGGCAGTTGCGGTGCATCCCCCGCACCGTAATTTTGCAGAACCGGAAACCGGCGATCTGGCTTGTAGTGATGATCCGAATGGCGTTGCAGATTGATCAGCAACCAATTGGATGCTGCATGGGCCGCGTTCCAGCTGTGGCGTGGCTGCACGTGTTCATATTTGCCGCCACCCAGATGTTTGCGGGTCAGGCCGTAATGTTCGACGTAATTTACCAGCTCCAGCTGCCAGATCGCCACGCCTGCCTGCACCAGAAACAGGCCCAGCCCGGACCAGCCGCCCAGCAGCAGCGCCAATAGCAGAAATGCCCCCTGTAATGCCCAGTATTTGAAGAACGGATTGCCCATATGCTTCCAGGGCAGGTCTATGCGCGCCAGCATGTCGCGCTCAGCCCGGAATGCGGATTTCAGCGACTGGCGCAACACGCGCGGATAAAAGCGGTGAAATCCTTCGTTGTAATGCGCTGTCACCGTGTCACGCGGCGTCGCGACATAACGGTGGTGCACCAGCAAGTGTTCGGACCTGAAGTGTGAATATAGCACCATCGCCAACAGCGCATCCGCCAGAAACCGCTCCGCCCGGTTTTTCTGATGCATCAATTCATGGCTGTAATTGATCCCGATCGTGCCGGTGATAACGCCCACGCCAAAGAACACGAAGACGCGTTCGGCAGTGCCCAGATGGTCCGCGCGCGGGACGTACCATAACAGGCCGAAAAGCATCACGAACTGCGCGGGCGCCCAGATGAGGGTGATCAGCCGATACCAGAACAAATCCTGCTCGGTCGTCTCCAGATCGGCGTTGTCAAGGTTCAGACCCACCACGGCGTCCAGCAGTGAAAAAAGAAACCACGTGACCAGCGGCAACAGCGCGATGGTCCACCCGCCTTGCACCGCGCAGAACCAGGCCAGCGGGATCAGCAACAGCGAAAGCCAGAATGGCATCGCGCGCGACAGGCGGGACATCTGTTCGGGGTCGATGGTGCGGGACGGTGCGGACATGGACATGCCTTTGGTTGTTTCGCCTGTGATATAACGCAGAACGCTCTGTGCTCAAAGCGATGACGCAGGGTGCTGGTGTGACAAATCGAACGCCTTGCGCATCACGGTTGGCAAGTCAGACGCACGAAACGATGCAGGTGGGACGAATTTGCCTGTGCGGGGCACAGCCGACATCTGAACGCGCGCGGTCAGGACGGTCAGGATCAGATGGAAATGTGTAAAGGTGTGGCGCACGTCACCGGGCAGACCCTGCCATTGTGCATCGATGGGCGGCGCACCTGTCGGCCGTTCAATTGCCACATCAACCCACTGCGATCCCGGCCAGCCCAGCATGCCACCCAGCAATCCTTTGTCGGGTCGCGTCTCCAGCAGCCAGGCCCCGTCGTCGCGCAGTGCCAGATAGACCGTGCCATGTCGCACCGGCTTTGCCTTTTTCGGCGATTTTTTCGGCAGATCACCCGCTGTCCCGGCGCGGCGCGCGGCGCAGAAATCACGCCAAGGGCAGATCCCACAGGCAGGCGATTTTGGTGAACATATAGTGGCCCCAAGATCCATGACCGCCTGTGCGTAATCGCCGGGCCTAACGGCGGGCGTCAATGCAGCCGCCCGCGCCATGAGTTCGGGCTTGGCCGCAGGCAATGGTGTGTGGATGTCATAAAGCCGCGACATCACCCGTTCAACATTGCCGTCCAGGACCGTAAATGGCAGATCGAACGCGATGGAGGATACCGCCGCAGCAGTATAGGGGCCAATGCCCGGCAAGCTCAGAAGTGCCGCGTGATCCGCAGGAAATGCGCCTGCGTGGTCCGCAACCACCGCGCGTGCGCATTTCAGCAGATTGCGCGCGCGTGCATAGTATCCAAGGCCCGCCCATTCGCCCATCACATCCGCATCCACCGCCGCGGCAAGTTCCGCAACCGTCGGCCAGCGCGTCACAAAGCGCCGAAAGTAGTCACGCACAGTGGCGACCGTGGTCTGTTGCAACATAATTTCGCTCAGCCACACCCGATAGGGGTCGGGCAATTCTCCGCGCTTGCACGCCACCGGACCCACACGCCAGGGCATGTCGCGGGCATGAACGTCATACCAGGCCAGCAGGATGCGCGGCAGGTCGCTTGCGGTCTCAATCTCACGCAATGTTTATGGCTCCTGTCCGTGGGTTTGGGTGGCGACGGCGTGCCAATCCGGTATGCTGAGGTTGGTCATCCGGGAAACATAGTCATGCCGCCACGGCGCACCAGTACTAAAGGGTTCAAACGCACCGACAGCCTGCTGTCGCAGCGCATCCGTCAGGCCAGCGAGAGCCGCGGCTTTGCGCAGTCGCGTCTGCTGACCCACTGGGCGGAAATCGTGGGCGAGGCAACTGCCGCCATCGCGCAGCCGGTCGAAGTTGGCTATGGACGGGGTGGCATGGGTGCGACGCTGACCTTGCTGACGACGGGCGCCAATGCGCCGATGCTGGAAATGCAGAAGGATCAGCTGCGCCAGAAGGTGAATGCCGTCTATGGCTATAACGCCATTGCACGGGTTCGCATCACGCAAACGGCGGCCTCCGGCTTTGCCGAAGGGCAGGTGGTATTCGGCCACAAGAAACCCGCACCAATCGTGCCCACAGACCCGGCCGTGCGGCAAAAAGCGGTTGAAACCGCGCGGCCGGTTTCTGACGATGGCCTGCGAGATGCCCTTGCACGTCTGGGCGAGAACATATTGAACAAAACCAAACGCTGAAAAAGGAACACTCCATGACGCGGACACTCTCCATCCTGGCGGTTATCGCCATTGTCGCTGCCGGCGGCTGGTATCTGTTGGGCGGCGCCAAGACCGCCGATTCCACCCAAATCCCTGCTGGCGCTGCCAATGCGCAATCGACAGACAGCACGGACAGCGCTGATGTCGACACCTCGACCGTCGCCGAAATGGTGGCCGGCAACTCGGATGCAACCGTAACGCTCACGGAATATGCGTCGTTCACCTGTCCGCATTGTGCGACCTTCCACAAAGAGGTCTATCCACAGCTCAAGACCGACTATATCGACACCGGCAAGATCAAGTTCGTCTACCGCGAAGTCTACTTTGATCGGTTCGGTCTTTGGGCATCGATGGTGGCGCGCTGCGGCGACGGGGATAAATTCTTTGGCATCGCCGATTTGATCTACAAGACCCAGTCGGAATGGACACGCGCGGGCGAACCGGCGGCGATTGCGGGCGAGCTGCGCAAGATCGGACGCCTGGCGGGCATGGATAATGACACGCTGGACGCCTGCCTTCAGGACGGTGACAACGCCAAAACGCTTGTTGCCTGGTTCGAGCAGAACGCAGCGGAGGATGCCATCACCAGCACGCCCAGCTTTCTGATAAATGGCAAAAAGCATTCCAACATGAGCTATGACGAAATGAAGGATTTGCTCGACGCTGCGTTGGACGGCTGATGACTGCGCCGCTTTCAGGGCTGAAGGTCGTCGAACTGGCGCGCATACTGGCCGGCCCCTGGGCCGGTCAGACGCTGTCTGATCTGGGCTGCGACGTGATCAAGGTCGAAAGCCCCGAAGGAGACGACACGCGGCAATGGGGCCCCCCCTTTGTCACCCGAAACGAACAGGAATCGGCCTCCTATTTCCACTCGACCAACCGGGGCAAGAAATCCGTGACTGTGGATTTTCGCACGCCCGAAGGGCAGGCGCGGCTTAAAGATCTGCTGTCTGATGCCGACATCCTGATCGAGAACTTCAAAACAGGTGGGCTGGCGAAATATGGGTTGGATTATGCCAGTCTTTCGGCGTTGTTCCCCAAGCTGATCTATTGCTCAATCACAGGGTTCGGCCAGACCGGCCCCTACGCCCACCGCGCCGGCTATGATTTCATCATCCAAGGCATGTCAGGTTTGATGTCGATCACGGGCGAACCCGGCAGACAGCCGCAAAAGCATGGTATGGCAATCACAGATGTCTTTACCGGCATCTATGCAAC
>JAGXHC010000161.1 GCA_024636405.1 Sulfitobacter sp.
CCGTCACGCTTGCCGAGAGGCGCCGGAATTGATAGCCGTTTCAAAGCCGCATCGGACAAAGGACCACCCATGACCCAAGAACTGCTGAGCGCCGATATTCTGATGATCCAGCGCATATTGCCGCATCGTTATCCGTTTTTGTTGGTGGACAAGGTGACGGAGATCGATGGGACGGCATCAGCCGTAGGGTTTAAAAACGTCACCATGAACGAGCCGCAATTTCAGGGCCACTTCCCCGCCACGCCGATCATGCCCGGTGTTCTCATTGTCGAAGCCATGGCGCAGACCGCCGGCGTGATGGTGGGCGTGACGCTTGAGCAGATGGACCGCGAGATGCTGATCTACTTCATGTCCATCGACAACTGCAAATTCCGCCGCAAAGTGGTGCCCGGCGATGTGCTGCGCATGGAGCTCAAGACATTGCGCGGCAAGGCGGGTGGCAAAATATGGCGCTTTTCCGGTGTCGCGACCGTGGATGGAGAAATGGCCGCAGAAGCGGAATTCATGGCCATGCTCGATCTGCCGAAAGCCCCCGCATGAGCAATATCCACCCCAGTGCGGTGATCGAAGATGGCGCGCAGATTGATCCGTCGGTCCAGATCGGTCCCTTCTGTGTGGTGGGCGCGCAGGTGGTGCTGCACCGCGATGTGGTGTTGCGATCCCATGTTGTCGTGACCGGCCGCACGCAGGTGGGTGAGGGAACGGTGATTTTTTCGTTTGCGGTGATTGGCGAAATCCCACAGGACCTGAAATTCAAAGGCGAGGCCAGCCGCCTTGTTATCGGTGCGCGCAACCGCATTCGCGAGCATGTCACGATGAACTGCGGCACCGAAGGCGGCGGTGGCGTGACCAGGATCGGCGATGACGGATTGTTTATGGCCGGATGCCACGTGGCGCATGATGCCATTGTCGGGGACCGGGTGATCGTGGTGAATTCCGCCGCTGTCGCAGGGCATTGCGTGCTGGAAGACGACGTGATCATCGGCGGTTTGTCGGGGATACATCAATTTGTGCGGATCGGGCGCGGGGCGATCATCGGGGCCGTGACAATGGTCACAAACGACGTGATCCCCTACGGTCTGGTGCAGGCGCCGCGCGGCGATCTGGACGGGCTGAACCTTGTCGGGCTGAAGCGGCGCGGCGTGGCACGCGCAGACATCACCGCATTGCGCGCCGCGTTCCAGATGCTGGCGCAGGGCGAGGGCACCTTTCATGACCGCGCCCAGCGGTTAGGGCAGGAAACCAGCAGCGACTATGTGCACGAGATCGTCAATTTTATCATGGCCGATACCGGCCGCCATTTTCTGACGCCGAAATGACGCTCGCGCTGATCGCTGGGCGCGGTCGTTTGCCCGCGCTGGTGGCTGATGCCCAAGCCACCCCGCCGCTGATCTGTGCGATGGCGGATGTTGTGCCAGAGGGACTGACGCCGGACCTTGTCTTTCGGCTTGAAACGCTGGGCACGCTGCTGGTTGAATTGGGCCGGCGCGGTGTGACCGAAGTTTGTTTTGTCGGTGCGATCGACCGCCCGACCCTTGATCCCACCAAGCTGGATGCCGAAACGGCGCCGCTGGTGCCGCTGTTTCAGCAGGCGCTGGAAAAAGGGGATGATGGCGCGTTGCGTGTCGTGCTGGATATCTTTGAAAAAACCGGATTTACGATCCGTGCCGTGCATGAGCTTGCACCACAACTGCTGGCCGACGGCGGCGTCTTTGGCACCGTTTGGCCGGACGGGCAGATGCGCAAGGACGCGGAAATCGGGATCGCGCATATCGCCGCCATGGGACCGCTTGATATCGGTCAGGCCTGTTTGGTGGCGCAGGGCAAGGTGATCGCGATGGAGGACGCAGACGGGACCGACGCGCTTGTCGCGCGGCTGGCGCCGTTGTCAGCCGATATGCGTGCGATACTGTGCAAGGGGCCAAAGCCGGGCCAAAGCCGCCAGATTGACTTGCCCACCATCGGCCCCGAGACGTTCGAGGCGGCTGCCCAGGCGGGATTGGTTGGGGTGGTGATTGATGCCGGCGATGTTTTGTTGATTGACAAGGCGCGCTGCACGGAATTGGCGGACGCGCATGGTTTGGTGTTCTGGGCGCGGACGGGCGAATGATGCGGGTCTTCATCCTTGCAGGCGAGCCATCGGGCGACAGGCTTGGCGGGGCATTGATGGCAGGGCTGAAAGAACTGCACCCTGATGTGACTTTTGAAGGGATCGGTGGGCCCGTGATGGCCGCGCAGGGGTTGCAAAGTCGCTTTGACATGTCCGAGTTGAGCGTTATGGGGCTGGCCGAAATCTTGCCCAGATACCGCGCCCTGATGACGCGCATCAACCAGACCGCTCAGGCGGTGGTCGAGATGGCGCCCGATGTGTTGATTACCATCGACAGCCCCGATTTTTCGCTGCGGGTTGCACGGCGGGTCAAGGTAAAGTCAAACGTTCGCACGGTGCATTACGTCGCACCCACAGTCTGGGCCTGGCGCCCCGGCAGGGCCGAGAAGATGGCCCGCTGGATTGATCAGGTGCTGGCGCTGTTCCCTTTCGAGCCGCCGTATATGGAAGCCGCCGGAATGGCCTGCGACTTTGTCGGCCATCCGGTTGTGGCAGAGCCTGTCGCCTCGGATATTGAAACCGCAAAATTTCGCGCGGAGACCGGGCTTGCGGAGGCACCGGTGCTGTTGGTCCTGCCGGGATCGCGGCGCAGTGAGGTGGCGCGTCTTGCGCCCGTGTTTCAACAAGTTGTCGCGCGGTTGGCGCAGGCGCGCCCCGATCTGCGCATTGTGATCCCTGCCGCGGCCGCGGTTGTAGCGGACGTGCGGCGCGCGACACACAAATGGCCCGGCAAGCCGGTCTTGCTTGATCCGACCGACGTATCGCTTGCAGAGGGGCTGGCACGCAAGCGTGCGGCGTTTCGTGCCGCTGACGTGGCTTTGGCAGCGTCTGGCACGGTGTCGCTGGAACTTGCCGCCGCCGGCACGCCTATGGTGATCGCCTATGACATGAGCTGGTTGTCGCGTCAGATCATCGGGCGCATGTTGAAGGTGGATACGGTGACGTTGGTCAACCTTGTTTCTGACACCCGTGCGGTGCCGGAATTCATCGGCGCGAACTGTCGTCCGGGCCCGATTGCGCAGTCTGTGGTGAGCGTGCTCGACAATCCGGACGCGCAAAAGTCCGCGATGGCCCTGACCATGCAGCGGCTGGGGCAGGGCGGCGAAGCACCGGGTCTGCGCGCGGCGCGGGCAGTTTTGGCGCGGCTGTGATCAAGTTACTATGATAAGGTGACTGTGATCAAGTGGCTGGAAACAAACGGACGCGCTGCGCGCGACACGACTATCTTGGATGAGGGACGCTGTCCCTCAAACTCCCTGGGATTTAAACCATTTGGAAACACGCAGGGTTCAGCCGCGGTGAATCCAGCCACCGCCAAAGATCCGAGTGCTGTCTGGATCGTAGAATACACAGGCCTGACCGGGTGAAACGCCTTCTTCGGGCGTCAAAAGTTCGACTTCTGCTGTTGAGTCCGACAAGGGCCGCAGAATGGCATCGCGGGGCGGTCGGGTGGAGCGGACCCGGACTGCGACGGGCCATTCATCGCGCGACGTCAGCGGCGCATCGCCAAGCCAGTTGATCTCGCGCACCGGAATGGTCCGGGTAGCGAGCATTGACTTCGGTCCGACTACGACCTCTTTGCGATCTGCATCAAGGCGCACGACAAAAAGCGGATCGGCAAGGCCACCGATGCCCAGACCGCGCCGCTGGCCGATGGTATAGTGGATCACGCCTTCGTGGCGCGCCAGGACGTTGCCGTGGGTGTCCACGATATCACCGGGGTCTGCGGCGTCGGGCCGCAGCTTGCGAATAACGGCCGCATAATCTCCATTGGGGACAAAGCAGATGTCCTGGCTGTCGGGCTTTGATGCCACGCTTAGCCCGTATTTCGTCGCCAGAGCGCGGGTTTCGTCCTTTGACGGCAAATGACCCAGCGGGAAACGCAGATAATCAAGTTGTTCAGATGTGGTGGAGAACAGAAAATAGCTTTGATCGCGATTCGCATCGGCAGCGTTGTGCAGTTCGGGGCCATTTTCGCCCATGACGCGCTGGATGTAATGCCCGGTCGCCATGCAGTCGGCCTCAAGATCCTTGGCGGTTTCAAGCAGGTCCTTGAACTTCACCCGCTCGTTGCAGCGGATGCAGGGCACGGGGGTCGCGCCGCCAAGATAGCTTTCGGCGAATTCGTCAATCACGGCGTCCTTGAAGACGTTTTCATAATCCAGCACGTAATGCGGAAAGCCCATTTCTTCGGCCACGCGGCGGGCATCGTGAATGTCGAGCCCGGCACAGCACGCCCCCTTTTTGGCAAGTGCCGCGCCGTGGTCGTAGAGCTGAAGCGTGACGCCAATGACATCATAGCCTTCTTCCGCGAGCATCGCCGCCACGACCGAACTGTCCACGCCGCCCGACATCGCCACGACGACACGTGTGTCGGCTGGTGACTTGGCAAAGCCAAGCGAATTCAGGGGCGGGCGGTGATCGAGAGGCATGAAAGGTACTCCGGTATTGTGCGGCAATATAGGAAAATCCTAACTACTCACAAGGGGCGGCTTCATCTGTCTTTAAGTCTGTTGCGGGATCTTGCCCACAAGCAATCTCGGATAAGATTATGTATCTCAAGAAAGTTGACGGACCCCGTGCGGTGACCCTTGCCGATGGCACAGTGATGTCGCGCGCCGATCTGCCCAGCCCGGACACGCGGCGTTGGGTGGCCTCGCGAAAGGCGGCCGTGGTGCGCGGCGTGGTCTACGGGTTGATCTCGCAGTCAGATGCGCTGGAGCAATATCAGATCAGTGAAGATGAGTTCCTGGAGTGGGTGCGCGCAGTTTCCGAACATGGAGAAGTGGCGCTGAAAGCTACCTCTATTCAAAAGTATAGACAACTTTAGGTTGTTCGCGGTACAAGGTTAGCATCGGTAACGGGTGGTTAACCTTTTTTGTTCACGATCCAGTCCAAGCCTGAAGCCTTACGATGCGGAGAACAAACATGCGTGTACTGCTGGTCGAAGATGATCCAACCACCTCGCGGAGCATTGAGTTGATGCTTACCCATGCCAACCTGAACGTCTATGCGACGGATCTGGGCGAAGAGGGGATAGATCTGGCCAAACTCTATGATTACGATCTGATCCTGCTGGATTTGGATTTGCCAGACATGAATGGTCATGAGGTTCTGCGACAGTTGCGCATGTCGCGCATCGAGACGCCGATTTTGATCCTGACCGGGTCGGATGATACAGAAAACAAGATCAAGGGATTTGGCTTTGGTGCGGATGATTATCTGACAAAGCCCTTTCACCGCGAAGAACTGGTGGCACGCATCCACGCGATCATCCGCCGGTCCAAAGGGCATTCACAATCTGTCATCACCACCGGCCAGATTGCCGTGAACCTTGATGCAAAGACCGTTGGCGTGGACAACACGCCGGTGCATCTGACGGGCAAGGAATACCAGATGCTGGAACTTTTGTCCCTGCGCAAAGGTACGACACTGACCAAGGAAATGTTTCTGAACCATCTTTATGGCGGCATGGATGAACCCGAGCTTAAAATTATCGACGTCTTTATCTGTAAATTGCGCAAAAAGCTTAGCCTTGCCACGAACGGAGAGAACTATATCGAGACAGTATGGGGCCGCGGCTATGTTTTGCGCGATCCTGAGCCGGTGACGATGGGTGATACCCAGCGGCTGGCAATCGGGGCCTGAGCGCAAACAGCGGCTATATCCCCTAGACCTGCCGCGCCGCGCCACCTATCTAGAAGCGCGAGGTGACACTTTCGGGGGCCAGGTCTTTGACATCAGACATCGATGTGAACGCGCTTTCTCGGGCGCAGGCGAAGGC
>JAGXHC010000162.1 GCA_024636405.1 Sulfitobacter sp.
ACCCAGCCCGCTGAACCCGCCAAGTGGCTGCGCGTTTCATCCCCGGTGTCCGATAGCCATGAACACGTGCAGCAAAGTCATGCCAGTTTTACGCCAGACGGATGGGCAAGCTCAGGTGGCCTGTCATGCGGTTGAAACTTCATAAAGGTTGTATTGGCACCGATAGGTCAAACGACATGCCGCGAAACAGACCGACATCAACTTTTCTAATTGTGTCGTAGATACAGTCCAATCTGACCGTGAAAATGCGGATTGGCGTTTCAAAGTTTTGCTTCGACGTAGGTGACTGATTGGCGCACATTAAGACTGCAGGCGTTTCAACATGACGCACCGACGCAGGCGGGAGGTCTTTGACCCGTCGCGGCGCGATTGCCAGACCAACCGTCGAAGAATAAGGTCAATTTGTACTCTTTTCCGGTTATTTATTGCTAGGCTCTGTCGTCTCGACGCGATTGCGCTAACTATGGTGCAAACAGCTGCATAGGGCTTGATTACGGGTCTGGTTTTTTGCCGTCTGGAAAGTTGAAGGATGATTAGCCAAATTGCCAAATGATGAGATAAAGCCGCCGGGCGACCCCAGCACCGCTCCTGAGGACATCAAACCCCCGGTGGCCGACCCCGAGCTGAGCGAGGCTGCGCGTCTGTTTTCTGCGGCGCTTTGGCGTGCATTCAACCGCCTTATGATCAGCGGTGCGGCGCTGTCCGGAAAAGCCTTCGCAAAAGCAACCTCTGCAGGGAAACATGCCGCACGTCAGGCTGATCGGGGCCGTCGAAAGCTGGCAATCCGCCACAAGCGGCGCAAGGCAGGTCGGGCAGAACACGCTGAAAATCAACCTGTCGTCGAAGACAGGATCATGCAGAAAAATCCGCAAACATCCCGCCCAATATTTCATGGTGTCCGGTCAGTACTTTCGATCCGAAAGATCGCAATCAGTCTGGGGGCAATTGTTAGTCTGGGTCTGATCGCGGTCATCATCACGGCGTTCGCGACCCTGCCGGATCTGGACGATATACGACCGGGCGCAGAAAACCGGCTGGTGTTCGAGGATACGAACGGCGATCCGTTGATCGCCAGAGGCAGCGTGCCGTCAGATTACGCAGCGGCCGAACGCATACCCGACGCGCTGCGCAATGCCGTTGTCGCCGTCGAAGATCAGCGGTTTTTCGATCATGGCGGGTTGGATTACCGCGCAATCCTGCGGGCAGCCTGGAGAAACATGCGGGCGGGGGAGGTCGTCGAGGGGGGCAGCACCCTGACCCAGCAGTTGGTTAAAATCACCTATCTGGAACCAGACCGCACGTTCCAGCGCAAGCTGCACGAAGCCGTTCTGACCCGACAGCTGGAACGGCGATCAAGCAAGGACGAGATTCTCACGCGCTACCTTAATTCGGTGTATCTGGGTGCCGGTGCCACAGGTATGCCCGCTGCTGCACAGGTCTACTTCGGCGTGGACATTGCCAACCTGACCCTTGCCCAATCGGCGGCACTGGCTGCGATGATCCGCGCGCCCAGCACTGTTAATCCATTTTCCGACCTGCCAAGATTGCGGGACCGCGCCATGCTGGTCATTGATCTGATGGTGAACCAACACCGGATTGACACGGCAGCGGCAAATGCCGCGCGCGCAGAGCTCACCACGATGGCGCCCAAACGATCGAATGCCAGTTATGGCAGTTGGTTCACCGATTGGGTTGTGCGGGAGGCCGATGGGCTTTCTACCGGGTTTGACGGCGTCGTTATCCTGCGCACCACGCTGGACCCTCAAATCCAGACAGCAGCGGAAACTGCCCTCAATACGATCATGGAACAGGCCGGAAGCCCGGCGGAAGCCGCATTGATCGCGATGACGCCATCGGGTCAGATTGTGGCGATGGTTGGAGGGCGGGATTATAGCAAAAGTCAGTTCAATCGCGCGACCGATGCTCTTCGCTCTCCGGGATCGACATTCAAGACGTTCGTCTATCTGACGGCACTCTCACAAGGCATCGCCCCTATGGATCGGATCGACGATGCCGCCATAGATATCGATGGGTATCGCCCGGAAAACTTCGAGGGGCGATTCCGGGGGAAAGTATCTCTTGCCGAAGCCTTCGCGCGCTCCCTGAATGCCGCGACCGTCAGGCTGGCTATGACAGTGGGGTTGGATCGCGTGGTCGAAACCGCGCGTACACTCGGGATCGAGGCCGAACTGAGTGAAACTCCCGCGCTCGCACTTGGTGCTTCAGGTGTTACGCTCATCGATATGGTAGAAGCCTATGCGGGCATTGCCAGTGGCATCATACCCGTTAAAGGCCGGGGTATAGAGGGCATAAGTTCCGGCGGCGACGCCTCCTTGCTCAGCTTTCGTTGGCCTGATCCACCGAGCACCGAGGCCACGCAACGGCTGATGGCAGCCAGGGAAGATATGACCCGAATGCTAGCGCTTGTGGTGAGCGACGGCACCGGTCAGGCAGCGGATATGCCGGGGGGTGCGGTTGGCAAGACCGGCACCAGCCAGGACTTTCGCGATGCATTGTTCATCGGCTGGAACGGGAGCCTGGTCACCGGCGTCTGGGTTGGCAACGACGACAACACACCGATGGACGGCGTGACCGGGGGCCAGTTGCCCGCGCAAATCTGGAAAACCTTCATGGAGGCGGCAACCACGCCTGCCATTTCCGGGACCGAACAAGTGGCGGCCGTGCCGGTGCCCACCGGGTCAACTTGCAATGTATCCGCCTGCCAGCGGTCCTATCGGTCTTTCCGTGCGTCAGACTGTACGTTTCAGCCCTATCGCGGCAGGCGGAAACTTTGCACCCGGTGAACGTCTGTTGATTTCACCCGTCGGCATTATGAAACGCCACGGCAGGGGGCCTCTAATTCCTCCGCCTCTGGCAATCACGCTAATGCGGCGTTTCATCCAGTGATCCGTGGATTGCGAATTGCTCAAGCCCTGCCGCTTGCGCTTCGATCATGCGGTAGCTTTCTCTTACGCCTGCGTCGGTCAGGTCGCGCGCCACGGTCAGCAGTGTATTGGCGTCATGGTCATCGCACAGATCTGACATCTGCGACAATTCCTCAAGTGCGACATTGCGCGCGGCCTCTAGCGAAGGCGCGCCGTAGATATCGACAAAATGTCGCGCAAGGATGTCCGCCAAAGTGTCGCGTTCGGTGGGCTCGATCTGGGTCACGGCGACAAAACTGACGCGTCCAAAGGTCTCGCAGCCCATCCAGCCATTGGCAAATGCCTGTCGGGCCTTGCCGGTCAGATCAGCCTCGGACCAGTTCGAAAACTCGAACCCACCGGAAATGCACCATTCTCCGGTTCTTGCGGGATTGTGAAAAACGCGGGTGTCGCTTTCGTCAAAGTGAATTGCGCGGGCAAGTTTCATGCAGGCTCCGTCAAAAGGGTGGTGAGGGGGATCAGGCGTGTGCCTTCTTTGGTTTGCATCAGCAGGCCCAGGTTTTCGTCAATCCCGATGAATGTCCCGACGGTGCCACCAACGGTCATATCGGTGTCCGTTTTCTGCGCAACGGCAAGCCAGTTTCGGTGCAGGCGGGCCGGGCCGTCATCGGTCCAGGCGTTGATCTCGACCAACGTGTGTCGCACCCATGCTTCTATCAGGATGGTTGGGTCCACGTCGCCGCAGCCTTCGGCATAAAGGGCTGTGGCATCGGGCGTCAGGCCAGTGTCTTGCGACGGTGGCCACAAATCAAGCGAAAGCCCCACAACCAGCCAGTCGGGCGTGGCTTTGGGGTCGTGGGTGGCGGCAGCAATCTGCAAGGCGCCGCAACGTCCGCCGTTCAGGTAAATTTCACCGCTCCAGCCCAGATGCACACCCACCTCCGGCGGCGCAAGCGCGCCAAGCGCATGTTGAAATCCGACACCGCACAAAGGCAGCATACACACCGCATCGCGCAACGGCACCTCAGGCGCGAACACCATCGCCGCGCGCAGCCGATCATACGCAAGATCATAGCACACCAACCCGGCGTCACACACCTGTGCGGCCTTGGCGCAGGCCAGCGCGTAGGGATCGCGGCCAGATGCATCGACCCCGTAGAACAGAGGCGGAAAGGCGGGGGACGTCATGCGTGGCCTAGTGCGATCAACTGTTGCGCCACCGCGCGGAACCCCGCCGCCTGCGCGGATTCGGGTTTGGAGACCACGATCGGTGCACCGCCATCTGCTGCCAGCCGGATATCCAGATGAAGCGGTATTTCCGCCAGTAAAGGGACGCCCAGCTTGGCAGCCTCTGTTGCAACACCGCCGTGGCCGAAAGTGTGTTCCTCATGGCCACACTTGGAGCAGATATGTGTGGACATGTTTTCGATCATGCCAAGGATCGGTGTGCCCAACTGGTTGAACATGTCGATCCCCTTGCGGGCATCCAGCAGCGCCACATCCTGCGGTGTTGAAACGATTATTGCACCGTTCAGTTGCGCTTTTTGCGCCAGTGTCATCTGTACGTCGCCGGTGCCGGGCGGCAGATCGACGATCAGCACGTCCAGCGCGCCCCATTGCACCTGTGTCAACATTTGCTGCAACGCACCCATCAACATCGGCCCGCGCCAGACCACCGCCTGATCATCGTTTGTCATCAACCCCATCGACATCATGGTGACCCCATAATTACGCATCGGCAGGATGGTCTTGCCATCGGGCGAAGAGGGCCGCCCCGAGACCCCCAGCATGCGCGGCTGCGATGGGCCATAAACGTCGGCATCAAGCAATCCAACGCGGCGCCCTTCGGCGGCAAGCGCACAGGCAAGGTTGGCGGCGACGGTGGATTTGCCTACGCCGCCCTTGCCAGAAGCGATCGCGATGATGCGGTCCACGCCGGGTATCTTCTGCGGTCCAGCCGGTTCTGCGGCGCGGTTCGGTTTCAGGTCGGGCGGGGCGGCGGGGGCACTGTGGGCCGTCATAATGACCGACAGCTTTTCAACGCCGGGCAGGGCCTTGATCTTCGCCTCGACCTCTTGCTGGACCTCTGCATACGCTGCCGCATGTTTGCCACTAACCTCCAGCACAAAGCGCACTGCACCGTCCTGAACCGTCAGCGCCTTGACCAGACCGGCATCAACCAGCGACGTCCCGCTGACCGGGTCGGTCAATGTTTTCAGCACGGCCAGCACATCTTCTCGGGCGATTACCATTGCCGGCTCAACCCTTGATCGTGCCAGTGACCACATGTTCCAGATCCACACCGTCAACGGTCAGGACCATGCGGGCCTCGAACTGCTTGCCTTCGGTGCCGTCTGCTTTGCGAAACGCTTCTTCGATTGCCTGCTGCGAGGTCACGCCGACCTGCTTGAGGAACTTGCGCATCGACATATTGAAATCATCGCTCATTTTAGTCTCCATTTCGGGGTCGGGTGAGGTAGCCAATTCTAGTGATCCTTGCGCTTGGACAGGTAATCATCGGTCGTGCGCACGCGCGGTCTTTCGTTGCCCGTAAAAGGATTGTTCTGTGAATGGAACTGTGCCTGAACGCGACAATTGTCGCACATCTGGATCATCCGCGCGGCAGCAGGGTTGGCGAACATGGCGTGATTTCCC
The DNA here is from genome assembly GCA_024636405.1 of Sulfitobacter sp. Next base: position 5,541 of record JAGXHC010000162.1, read on the forward strand.
GCCAGTTTTTCCATGATTTTCTCAACCGTGGATTTGACTCCGAACAGGCTGCCGCATTCGACGCAGGCGAAGGGTTCTTCCTCGTTCAATACCACCTGGCTGAGGGCATTATCGGTCAGGTCGATCTGCGGTTTCAACGTGATTGCGTTCTCGGGGCAGACATTGGCGCACAGGCCGCATTGCAGGCAGGCGTCTTCCTGAAATCGCAGTTGCGGCATGTCGGGATTGTCTATCAGCGCCCCTGAGGGGCAAAGCGACACGCAAGAAAGGCACAACGTACACGCGTCGGTATCGACAATCACCGCGCCGTAGGGCGCATCAGCGGGCAGGGCGATCACCGTGGCATCAGGCGACAGCGCCTTGGCGGCGAGGCGTGCAATCTGGCGTCGCGGGCCTTGCGGCAGGATCGGGTCGCGCACGGCTTCGGGCATGGCATCGCGGTCAAACAACAGATCAGACAGCGCGTCAGGGTCCGCAATATCGAGCAGCGTGACAGCATCAACCGCGCCCATTGCTGAGGCCAGTTCCGCCTGGGCGTGCAGGACATCGCGGTCACTTTTCGGAGCCAGAAGGATATCGACCTGGGCAAATCCAACGGCGAGTGACGCCAGCATTTCGGCATGACCGAACATTGCAAGCGCGTCGATCTCGATCGGGACCACATGGGCGGGCAGGCCGTTGCCATACCGCGCGGCAAGGCGGATCATCTCGGCCCCGTGGTCATCATGGACAAGCAGCGCGCCTGACTGACCGCCCGCCTTGCGGTAGGCTGAGGCCAATGTGCCGATGCGGCGAAAGACGTGATCGACCGGTGGCGCGTCAAAGCTGATCGCGCCCGAAGGACAGACCGCCGAACATGCGCCGCACCCGGCGCAGATCATCGGGTCAATGCTGACGTGGTCGCCGGCGGGCAGGATCGCGCCGGTGGGGCAAACATTCAGGCAGTTGGAACAGGCGGGCTGTCCGGCGCGTGAATGCGCGCAAAGCGATGGCTCAAGCCGGACATGCAGCGGTTTTTCAAACGTGCCGATCATCTGGCTGGCAGCAAGGATCGCATCTGCTACGGCGGGCAGGCTGGCAGGATCGGCGCGCAGATATCCATCGCGTTTTTCGGGGGCGGGAAAGAGGGGGGTATCGCCGGTCAGATCAAGGATCAGATCGCATTCAGACAGCGCACCGTCGCGCGGATCGGTCAGCGCCGGCGCGCCCCGCCCACCCGGCACAACCTGCTGAAATGCGTCGATTGTGATTTGGAACTGACCGATTGTTCCAGAGGCGCTGCGCAGCCGCCCGGCGCAGCAATCAAACCGCGTGGTCACCGGCATATCCACCCCGCCCGGCACCAAAACGGTGACGGTCAGAATGTCGGCCAGCTTTTCAGCAGCCGCCATCGCAGCGTCCGCCGTACCGATAATCAAGCAGATCCCGTCCGAGACGACATCGATGGTCTTGGTTGGCGGCTGGGGCAGTGCCGCGTCGGCCACAAGTGCGGCCATTTTCGCACCGGTGTCGGCCGTGTCTGCCGTCCAACCCGCCCGGTCCCGCAGATCGACAAATGCCGGCACACTCGCGCCGATGTCTTCGGCCAGATCGCTGAAACGGTCGGCTTCTTGCTGGCACGCGATCATCACGTCGCCGTCGGCCATCGGGTTTGCCGCCAGATCAATCTGGGATTGGCACAAGGCGGTATGGACGCGCGAACACGCCAGCCCGGTCGCCGCACTGAGCGCGGCGGCATCAATCGACTGGGTGCCGAGGCAATCACAAATCAGCAGATGTTTTTTCATTTCGCCTCCCTGTGCGGCTCAGGGTAGGATGGAAAGGCAGGGGATGAAAGGCGATCCTGCGTTTTCCAGCGGGACTTTTTACCGCGCCTGCAAAGGCAGGTCTGCCACCGCGAAATCCGGCTAGACGCATTTGTGATCATTCCCCTCTTCAAATCTGTCATTTACGCGGTACACTGAAGAAATCATATTGTAGATCAGAGGCCGCCAGCGGATGCCAGATTGACCTTCGTTTTTCCCAATTCCCAATCCATCCCCCTTGGGGTTGTGATCCGGAAATCGCCGGGCGTGACCCGGTGGGCGAAATGGGCGTGGCGTGCGGTTGGCGTGCTACCGGGTGCCGGAGTTGCGAACTGGGACGTTCTGCGCAGCGAAGACGGCATAACCGATTTTCACGCAGCGACTGTTCCGCTGAACCTGTTCGTATCCGATACAGAAGCTTATGTGCATGAACTTCAGACCAGGCAGCCGTCAGTCTATGTCGTGCTCAGCCCGGATACCGCATCGCGCGATATACCCTGGAAAGTGACCCTGGCAACTGCTTCACCTTATGAGGCGCAGGATTACAGCGACTCTGATGAAGTCTTGGTCGAAAAGGTCGCTATGCCTGAGGGCATGCACGCCTGGGTCGCGGATTTCGTGCGGCGCTATCACGAAGAAGAAGCCTTTGTGAAACGCAAGCGCCGGAACTGGGATGCGGACAAGGCCGATGACGGCATCGGCGATCGACGCATTGTGCAAGACAGCGACGTATTTCGCGCGCCACGCAGCCGAATGGATACGGTGAAATGACCCGAAACCCCACATTCTGGGACCGCCGTCGCGCCGCCGTCGCAGCCGAGGCCGAGCAAGCCGCTGCTGCGGCGTCCGAAAACACGGCGTTGGAGATACACCACCAACAGGCCCCCGCCGAAAAAAGCGATGCGGAAATCCTGGCGGAGCTGGACTTACCTGACCCTGATACTTTGACCCAAGGGGACGATTTTGCCGCATTTATGGCCAAAGCGGTTCCGGCGCACCTGCGAAAACGCGCGCTGCGCAAGCTGTGGCGCAGTAATCCGGTGCTGGCCTGTGTGGATGGGCTGAACGATTATGATGACGATTATCTGACCGGAAGCTATGGAAATACGCCAATTCAAACCAATTATCAGATTGGAAAGGGACTGCTTGCACACGTGCTTGAGACTGCGCGTCTGGAAGAAATGACCGCCGATGACGTGACGCCACTCGACAAACAGGACGAGTACGCACAGGATACCCCCAACATTGATCCGGTCGCGACAGTCGCGCCGACCGTGCCGGATGCACCTGCGGTTCTGGACCCTGCGCCGCTCAAATCGGACCCCGGCAAACCGCGCCGGATGGTTTTTCACTTTGACGGGAACATGGCATGACCCTTGCACAGGCCGATCCGCAGATCGACGAAGAGGACCGTCTGCGCGCCGATCTGTACAATTATCTGGGCGTCATGTTGGCGCGTGCACCTGATGAGCTATTGCTGGCGCAAACCACCGGACTGAGCGGCGACGCATCACCGCTGGGGCAGGCGATTGACGGGCTGGCAAGGGTTGCGAAAGTGACCAAGCCAAAATCCGCCCTGACTGAATTCAACGCGTTGTTCATCGGTCTTGGCCGGGGCGAACTGTTGCCTTACGCAAGCTACTACATGACCGGGTTTCTGAACGAAAAGCCGCTCGCCAATCTGCGCGCTGATATGGCAGTGCTTGGCATGACACGGGCAGCAAACACCTTTGAGCCGGAGGACAACATCGCGTCGCTGCTGGAAATGATGGGCGGCATGATTGTCGGCCGCTTTGGTGGCGCGACCCCGTTGCCACGCCAAAAAGAGTTCTTCAACAAACATATCAGCCCATGGGCCACGCATTTCTTTACCGATCTAAAGGGGGCCAAAGCATCGGTTCTTTATGCGTCGGTCGGTGCCGTGGGGGCAGAATTTCTGAATATCGAACAAGAAGCATTTCGTATGATGACGGGCTGATACCTGTCGGTTGATCGGCGGCTGTGCCGCCAAAACATGACGACACGAGAAAAGGGAGCTTTCAAATGGCCGACACAAAAAAAGGCACGACCCGCCGGAATTTTCTGAAGATTGCCGCCACTTCGGTGCCGGGTGCTGTGGCGGTCGCGGCCGGAACAGGCGCCGCGCAGGCCGCAGCTGCACCGGTCGATCTGTCTTCGCAAGTCATGCAAGACACCGAACATACGCGCGCGTATCTGAAAAGCGCACGCTTCTGATTGGCGCCCGCCTGCCCGCGAACCCATAGGGCAGGGGCATTTGACACGGACCAAGGCTGCGATAGCGCAGATTTAGGGAGATAGACCATGCTCAGGAAAAAAACAAACGGCAGCGCGCGTCGGCCCGCAAGGACCCCTGCCGCAGCTACTGCAACCTCCACCGGGGTTGACCGCCGGACATTCCTGCGCGGTTCGGGTCTGGCCATTGGCGGGCTGGCCGCAGTCGCCGCAACCGGGGGAACTGTTTCACGCGCCACCGCCCAAACTGCTGCGGCCCGAGCGATTGAGATGAAGAAATCCGTGTGCACCCATTGTTCGGTCGGGTGCACGGTGATCGCCGAGGTCGATAACGGCGTCTGGACGGGGCAGGAGCCCGGTTTTGATAGCCCGTTCAACCTTGGGGCGCATTGCGCCAAGGGCGCATCGGTGCGTGAGCATGCCCATGGCGAGCGGCGCCTGAAATACCCGATGAAGAAAGAGAACGGCGAATGGGTGCGTCTGAGCTGGGAACAGGCGATCAACGAAATCGGCGACGGCATGATGAAGATCCGCGAAGAAAGCGGGCCGGATTCTGTCTATTGGCTGGGATCGGCCAAGCACAGCAACGAGCAGGCCTATCTGTTCCGCAAATTTGCCGCCTATTGGGGCACCAATAACGTCGACCATCAGGCCCGGATCTGCCACTCGACCACAGTGGCGGGTGTCGCGAACACATGGGGCTACGGCGCCATGACCAACAGTTATAACGATATCCATAACTCCAAGGCGATCTTTCTGATCGGCTCAAATCCGGCCGAGGCACATCCGGTGTCCTTGCTGCATATCCTTAAGGCCAAAGAAGAAAACAACGCGCCCCTGATTGTCTGCGATCCGCGTTTCACGCGCACGGCAGCACATGCGGATGAATATGTGCGCTTCCGTCCGGGGTCGGACGTGGCGCTGGTTTGGGGCATCTTGTGGCACATTTTCGAGAACGACTGGGAAGACAAGGAATTCCTGCGCACCCGTGCATGGGGCATGGACCAGATCCGGGACGAGGTGAAACGCTGGACGCCCGAAGAAACCGAGCGTGTGACCGGCACCCCCGGCGCGCAGCTGGAACGGGTGGCGCGCACACTAGCCAACAACCGGCCCGGCACCGTGATCTGGTGTATGGGCGGCACGCAGCACAGCAACGGCAACAACAACACCCGCGCGTATTGCATTTTGCAACTGGCGCTTGGCAATATGGGCCGTCCGGGCGGCGGGACAAATATTTTCCGCGGTCATGATAACGTGCAGGGCGCCACGGACCTTGGGGTTCTGGCGGATACTTTGCCGGGGTATTACGGCCTGTCGGAAGGCGCGTGGGCACATTGGGCCCGCGTCTGGGAAGAAGACCTAGATTGGCTCAAGGGCCAGTTTTCCGATGCGACGGTTGGCGATACCAAGATGATGAACCTGACCGGGATACCTGTCAGCCGCTGGATTGACGGGGTGCTTGAGGACAAGGCCAACCTGGACCAGCCGGACAACACCCGCGCGATGGTTCTTTGGGGCCACGCGCCGAACTCGCAGACCCGCATGAAGGAAATGAAAACCGCGATGGAGCGGTTGGACATGCTGGTTGTGGTTGACCCTTACCCGACTGTGTCCGCCGTGATGCAGGACCGCACGGATGGGGTTTACCTGCTGCCAGCCAGCACGCAGTTTGAAACAAGAGGCTCGGTAACTGCGTCAAATCGTTCGCTGCAATGGCGCGAGAAAGTGTTTGATCCGCTGTTTGAATCGCTTCCCGATCATACGATCATGGCGAAGTTTGCCGAAAAATTCGGGTTTCATGACAAGATGTTTCGCAACATCGCGATCGATGACGGCGGCGAGCCGAACGTCGAAGACATCACACGTGAATTCAACCGAGGCATGTGGACCATCGGCTATACCGGGCAAAGCCCTGAGCGCATGAAGATGCACATGGCAAACCAGCACACCTTTGACCGCACCACGTTGCGCGCCAATGGTGGCCCTGCCAGCGGCGATGTCTACGGGATGCCGTGGCCTTGTTGGGGCACACCCGAGATGAACCATCCCGGCACGCCGATCCTGTATGATATGTCGATGCCCGTTGCCGAAGGCGGTCTGACTTTCCGCGCACGTTTCGGGGTGGAGCGGGATGGCGACAACCTGTTGGCCGAAGGGGTCTATTCCAAGGGATCCGAAATCGAAGATGGCTACCCCGAGTTCACGGTGCAGATGCTGCGTGATCTGGGCTGGGACAGCGACCTGACCGACGAGGAGAAATCAAGCATCAACCGGGTGGCGGGATACCCTGACGGGGCGCCACTGACGACGGAACCTGCTGACGATGGCGGCGCGCAGACCAATGAAGAGGTGGGCGAGACATCTCAACAGGGTGAAGTGCCGTCGGATTTCGACGCCGCGACAGGCGGCGTGAACTGGAAGACCGACCTGTCAGGCGGTATTCAGCGGGTTGCCATCAAACACGGGTGTGCGCCTTTCGGAAACGCCAAGGCCCGCGCCGTTGTCTGGACCTTCCCCGATCCGGTCCCGCTGCACCGCGAGCCGCTGTATTCCAACCGCCGCGATCTTGTGGCCGATTATCCGACCTACGAGGACAAGAAGTTCTGGCGCGTGCCCACAATGTACAACTCTATCCAGGAAAACGATTTCTCCAAGGATTACCCGATCATCCTGACCTCTGGCCGCCTGGTCGAATACGAGGGCGGAGGCGACGAAACCAGATCCAATCCATGGCTGGCGGAATTGCAGCAGGACATGTTCGTCGAGATCAATACCCGTGACGCCAACGATCTTGGCATCCGCGACGGCGAGCAGGTCTGGGTGGAAGGGCCCGAAGGCGGCAAAGTCAAAGTGATGGCGATGGTGACCGAACGTGTGGGCACGGGCGTTGCGTTTATGCCGTTCCACTTTGGCGGCCATTTTGAGGGCCGGGATCTGCGCGACAATTACCCCGAAGGTGCTGACCCCTATGTTTTGGGGGAATCGTGCAATATCGCCCAGACCTATGGCTATGACAGCGTAACCCAGATGCAAGAGACCAAGGCTACGCTCTGCAAAATCTGGACAGCTTAAGAGGAGATCGATCATGGCTAGAGCAAAGTTTCTCTGCGACGCTGAACGCTGCATCGAATGCAACGCCTGTGTTACAGCCTGCAAAAACGAACATGAGGTGCCGTGGGGGATCAACCGCCGCAAGGTGGTCACGATCAACGACGGCAAACCGGGCGAACGCTCGATTTCGGTCGCCTGCATGCATTGTTCCGATGCACCCTGCATGGCGGTGTGTCCGGTCGATTGCTTTTACCAGACCGAAGACGGCATCGTATTGCACTCCAAGGATCTGTGCATCGGGTGCGGATACTGCTTCTACGCCTGTCCTTTTGGCGCACCGCAATATCCGCAGGCGGGTAACTTTGGGTCGCGCGGCAAGATGGACAAGTGCACATTCTGTGCTGGTGGCCCCGAGGAGAACCACTCGGCCGCCGAATTTGCCAAATATGGCCGCAACCGGATCGCCGAAGGCAAGCTGCCGATCTGCGCCGAGATGTGTTCAACCAAGGCACTGTTGGCAGGCGACGGCGATGACGTTTCCAGCATCTACCGCGAACGCATCGTCGCGCGTGGCTTTGGTGCCGGCGCCTGGGGCTGGGGAACAGCCTACGGCGAGAAGGGCGGCTGAAACCGGCAAATCCCCGTTAGATCTGGTCGGGCGGGCCGAAACTGTCCGCCCCTCTTGTGGGACAAAAGTTAAGGAACGCCCAAATGCTTCGTCTCTCTGCAATTTTCGTGCTTGTTTTTGCCCTTTTGACCCCAGTCTTGGCGCAAGAGGCAACAATTGTCGGCCCGCGCGCTGAGACAGGCGGGGCGCAGACGCTTGACGATGTCATGCGCAGGCAGGCCGAGCAAAAGGTCAACGACGAATTCCGCAGCACTGCGACAGGCGACCCGGATGCAGCGGCACCGATCACCGCGCCGCTTGGCACACTTGGTGGGCAGTCCGATCCCGAACTCTGGCGGCAATTGCGCTATGATACTGCCGATATAACGACCCAGTCACGCGGGCCTGCTGCACGGACACTTATCCAGGACGGCGGCATGTGGTGGCTGAAAGTCCGTGAGGGACCGCTTGCGACCTATGGCGCGATGCTGCTGGGCGGCACGTTATTGCTGCTGGCGCTGTTCTATCTGATCCGGGGACGCATTCGGATCGAGGGCGAAAAGACGGGCCGCACGATCACCCGCTTCAGCAGTCTTGAGCGTTTTGGTCATTGGCTGTTGGCAAGCTCGTTCCTGATCCTTGGCGTGACGGGCCTGATCTCACTGTTCGGGCGCAAAGTACTGATCCCCGCTTTCGGCCACGATGCATTCTCCACGCTCGCGATTGGCACGAAATGGGTTCACAACAACATCTCATGGGCGTTCATGATCGCACTTGTTATCATCTTTGTCTTCTGGGTCGCGCATAACCTTCCAAACCGCACCGATCTGGTATGGCTTGCAAAGGGCGGCGGCATCATTGGCAAAGGGCATCCGCCGGCCAAAAAATTTAACGCGGGTCAGAAAATGATCTTCTGGTCGGTGATCATTTTGGGGGTGTCAATTTCGGCCTCCGGTCTGTCCCTGCTGTTTCCGTTTGAATTCAATATGTTTGGCGCCACGTTTGCAAAACTGAATGCCTGGGGCATACCCGATCTGGTGGGAATGGATCCGCTTGCCTATCCGCTGACACCGCAAGAAGAGATGCAATACGCGCAATTATGGCACGCCATCGTCAGCCTCGTTCTGACTGCGATCATCTTTGCTCACATCTATATCGGCTCCGTCGGGATGGAGGGCGCGTTCGACGCGATGGGCAATGGTGAGGTTGAAGAACAATGGGCCCGCGAACACCACAGCCTCTGGGTTGACGAGGTGCGCGAAACCAAAGTGCTGCAGGACAAGGAAGCGTAACATGAAGGCGTTTTTATTGGCGTTGGCGGCATTGGTGGTGATCACCGTCAGCGCGAACTGGCTGTTGGTCGTGATCGATTTTTCATCCAAGGAAGTATCGGTATCGTCGCGCAATGTCAGGATCGACAACTAGCCCCTGCGAAGCGTCAAAAAGTTGGCGCGGCAACGCCGTTGCATTGCGATGATCGCAGCCTGCCAGTGACGGACCAAAGCATGCGTAGTAATACGTAAAGCCCCTTATTTTCGGCTGTTCCACTTGTTTCCGACAAAATCACCAATAAGGTGCGGAGTGCCAGGGAGGGCTGCGATGTGTTAGTTTTCATCGACCGGATGAACGAGGTTGTCGGACGGATTGTGTCAGTTGTCGCAATCATTTTCGCCGCGATTATCATCTACGACGTTTTTATGCGCTATGTGCTGAACGATCCGACGCGCTGGGCATTCGACGTGACCAAGCAGCTTTATGGTTTCTATTTCGTGATGCTTGGCGGCTATGCGTTGCGGCATCAGGCACATGTCCGCGTCGATCTGGTCACAGAGATGCTGACGCCAAACGTCCGGCGCTGGGTCGAAGCGGCGGGATACGTGATATTCTTCTTTCCCTTTGCCTGGGTTTTCACCACCCGTTCGTTCGAATTCGGGATGCGGTCCTATGCCCAGGGTGAAACGACTTATGGCTCTGTTCAATTGCCGGTCTATCCGTTGAAACTGGCGATGGCCGTCGCGGCGGCGCTGCTGCTTTTGCAAGGCATATCGGAATTTCTCAAGCTGGTCTTGGATCGCAAGGAGATGCCCCGTGACGCCTGAAATCATCGCATTATGCATGTTCGGCCTGCTGTTGCTGGGGCTTTTCATGGGCCATCCGCTGGCCTTCGTTCTTGGCGGCGCGGCTGTTCTCGGCGCGCTGATCGCGGGCAAGCCGATGGTGCTGGGGATCGTGATCAACCGAATTTTCGGGGACGTGCTGGACAACTTTACGCTTATCGCCATCCCGCTTTTCATCTTGATGGCAAGGTTTCTGTCCGACTCCGGCGTGACCGACAAGATGTTCGAATCGCTCCGGTTGTTGATGTCCAACGTGCGTGGCGGGCTGGCTCTGGCTGTGGTCTTTATCTCGATCCTGCTGGCCGCAACCACAGGGATCATCGGTGCGTCGATTACCGTCATGGGTGTCATGGCGCTGCGACCGATGCTGCAATACGGATACAGCCCAATCCTGACCACCGGCGTCATCGCCGCCTCTGGTTGCCTCGGTATTCTCATACCGCCGTCAATCATGCTGATCCTGATGGCCAGCTATTCGCCGCTTTCCGTAGGCGAGCTTTTTGCAGGAGCCATGATTCCGGGTGTCGTGCTGGGACTGCTATACGCAGTCTGGGTTTACATCGTCGCTGTGGTGCGGCCCGATATGGCACCCAAAGTCGAGCAAGACGAAAAGATTAGCAAGCCTGCATTGCTTAAGATGTTGATGATCGAAGCGGTGCCGCCATTGGTGTTGATACTCGGCATCCTTGGTACGCTGCTGGCCGGTATTGCCACCGCAACAGAGGCGTCGGCAATTGGTGCGGCGCTGGCGCTTCTTATCGTGATTTTGCGCCGCAAGTTCACATGGTCAAGTTTTTACGGCGCAATGCTTGAGACCGGGCGCACATCGGCGATGATCCTGTTCATCGTGATCGGTGCCACGGCCTTTACCGGCGTGTTCAACATCACCGGCGGCTTGCGTGCCACCCAAGAGATCATCCGCAACCTCGACATGGCACCATGGCTGCTGATTGCGATGATGATGTTCATTGTATTCATATTGGGTGCCTTCCTTGACTGGACCGGAATCGTCCTTTTATCGTTCCCGATTTTTCTGCCGATTGTTCAGGAAATGGATGTGAACCTGTTGTGGTTTGTCGTGCTGATGTCAGTGGTTTTGCAAACCTCGTTTCTGACGCCGCCCTTTGGATATGCGCTGTTCTATCTGCGCGCGATTGCACCCAAATCCGTCAGAACGTCCCAGATCATCATCGGTGTGCTGCCCTTCATCGGATTGATCCTGATGATGTGTGTGGCCATCGCCCTGTTCCCGCAGCTTGTTACCTGGCTGCCTGAAACCCTTTATTCGAAGTAACCAAATGGAGTGTAACGAATGAACATCACGACAAACGTATTGGCGGGCCTTGCCTTGGCCGCAGGGATTGCCACGCAATCTGTTGCGCAGGAAAACTGGACCATGACAACCACTTGGCCCACGTCGCTTGAGCTGATCGAGATCGACAAGCATTTTGTCGATCTGGCCAACAAGCTGACCGGCGATGACCTGGTTATCGAGTTCTTTGAGGGTGGCGCGCTTGTTCCTGCTGGCGAAGTTTTTGGGGCTGTGGAATCCGGCACCATTCAGGCCGGCGCGGACTGGCCGGGTTACTGGGCAGGTCGCAACACCGCCTTTTCGCCGCTGGCCACGACGGCAAGCCTTTTCAACGCGATCGACTACGTCAACTGGATCGAACAGTGGGGCGGTGCTGAGCTGTACAACGAAATCTACGGCAAATTCGGCATGGTCTATCTGCCTTACGGCGTGACCAATAACGAATCCGGTTTCCGCACCAACGAAAAGATCGTCTCGCTGGATGACCTCAAAGGCAAACGCTTGCGCCTTTCGGGTCTTGAGCAGGGCCGTTTGCTGGAAAAACTGGGTGGCAGCCAGGTGTCGATGGCGGGTGGTGAAATCTATCAGGCGCTGGAGCGCGGTGTCATTGACGGTGCGGAATTCTCGACACCGAACGTCGATTTCTCTGGCGGCTTCCAGCAGGTGACCAAGTTTTGGGCGACACCCGGCTGGCACCAGTCTGCGTCGGTTTTTGGCGTGATGATCAACAAGACGTCGTGGGACGCCCTGTCGCCAGAAACGCAAGAAGACCTCAAGATCGCAGCACAGGCCAATCTGATCTGGTCGCTGTCCTTTACCGAAAAGCGCGCCACAGAGGCGTATCAGCAGTTCAAGGATGCCGGGATCGAAATCACCCGCTATGACGATGAAACGCTGGCCCAAGTCCAGGAAATGGCGAATGTGGTGATCGAGGAAACAGCCTGCGAGAACCCCGATTCCGCCAAGGTTTATCTGAGCCAGCTTGAGTATCTCGCAGACTATGCCAAGTGGCGTGACGCGTCGGCCCCATTCAATCTGGGCCGCACACCAAACGGCCCCGATATCGAAAAGATCCGGGCCTGCGCTGAGTAAGCCGAACACCTCAATACAAAAAAGGCCCGCCAATCAGGTGGGCCTTTTTTTTGGCTGGCGCTTGTCGTGGTGCGGGTCAGCTCAGCATCGTCGGCCATCAGCGTCAAAGAAAATCTGGTCGTCGGCTGACCAATCCAGATGCACCTCGGCACCCTCGGCACCCTCGGCGGGCAACGGCGCATTTGCATCCTGTCGCACCGTCGCGGGCGACCCCTTGGGCAGTTCGATATGCACCAGCGTTTCGGCGCCCAATGCTTCGGTATAGACCACCTTGCCGGACAGGCGGGCAGGGGCGGCGACGAGCTGCATGTTTTCAGGCCGGATGCCCAGCGTCGTGGCCTTGTCTGGTGGGTTTTCCGACAGGTCGGCAGCAAGGAAATTCATCGGCGGGGAGCCGATGAAACCAGCGACAAACTGGGTTTGCGGATTTGCATAAACCTCAAGCGGGGCACCGATCTGATCGGCGCGACCGGCGTTCATCACGATCATCCGGTCGGCCAATGTCATCGCTTCGACCTGATCATGGGTCACATAAAGCGATGTGACCCCCAAGCGGCGCTGAAGTTGCTTGATCTCAAGCCGCATCTGTACACGCAGTTTGGCATCCAGATTTGACAGCGGTTCGTCGAACAGAAATACCGCAGGCTTGCGCACGATGGCCCGGCCCATCGCGACACGTTGCCGCTGACCGCCGGACAGTTCACGCGGGCGACGCTTCAGATATGGTTCAAGCTGCAACAGCTTGGCCGCCTCCTGAACCCGTTCGGCGATTTCAGCCTTTGGTTTGCCCGCGATCTTCAATCCATAGGCCATATTATCAAATACCGACATGTGCGGATAAAGCGCGTAGTTCTGGAACACCATTGCGATGTCACGTTCCATCGGTTCGTATTCGTTGACACGCACGCCGCCAATCTGAACCTCGCCGTCTGACACGGTTTCCAGACCGGCCACCATGCGCAGCAACGTTGATTTGCCACATCCGGACGGACCGACGATCACGATGAATTCGCCATCGTTAATATCCACGTCGATGCCGTGGATGACCTGGGTTTTGCCAAAGGACTTCTTGATATCCCTGAGGGTGACTGTCGCCATTGGTTATTTCTCGCTGTCTACAAGGCCGCGAATGAACAGCCTTTGCATGCTGATGACGACGATGACAGGAGGGATCATCGCCAGTATCGACGTGGCCATAATGACCGGCCAATCTGCCGTATCGTCGCCGGAGGGGAACATTTGCTTGATGCCCATAACGATGGTGTTCATCGACGGGTCCGTGGTGATCAGCAGCGGCCACAGGTACTGGTTCCAGCCATAGATGAACAGGATCACGAACAGCGCCGCGATGTTTGTGCGGCTCATCGGCAGCAGGATATCCCAAAAGAACCGCAACGGACCGGCACCATCGACACGCGCCGCTTCGGCCAGTTCATCGGGGACGGTCATGAAAAACTGGCGAAACAGGAAGGTCGCCGTGGCTGACGCTATTAATGGAAAGATCAGGCCGGAATAGCTGTTGAGCATCCCGAAATTGGCCGCCACCTGATAGGTCGGTACGATGCGCACTTCGACCGGCAGCATCAGTGTCATGAAAATCAGCCAGAAAAAAAGCCGCCGCCCCGGAAATTTGAAATACACGATCGCAAACGCCGACAGCAGTGAGATCACGATTTTTCCCAGCGCGATGCCCAAGGCCATGATCATGGAGTTCATCATCATCATGGCCACCGGCGCGTTGACGCCCGACACCAGCGCCTTGCGATAATTGGCAAAGAACTGATCCCCCGGCAGCAGCGGCATTGGCGGGCGCACAATTTCGGGCTGCGTCACCGTAGAGGCAACAAACGCCAGCCAGATCGGAAAGAAGATAAAAAGCAGCCCGATGATCAACCCCAGATGGGTCATCCAGTGGCCCAACCCGCGCCTTTCGACCATGCCCGACATCAGTAATGCACCCGGCGTTCGATGAATTTGAACTGCACGATGGTCAGAAATCCGACAATCACCAGCAAGATCACTGACTGTGCGGCGGAAGATCCTAGATCCTGTCCGACAAACCCATCCGAGAACACCTTGTAGACAAGTATCGTAGTCGCTTGCTGGGGCCCGCCGCTGGTGATGGTGTGGATCACGCCGAAGGTCTCAAAGAATGCGTAGACAATGTTGACGACCAACAAAAAGAAGGTGGTCGGCGAGAGCAGCGGCCAGACGATGGTGCGGAACCGAGTCCAGAACCGTGCGCCGTCAATTGCGGCGGCTTCGATCACACTGCGCGGGATGGCCTGCAACCCTGCAAGGAAAAACAGAAAGTTATAGCTGATCCGCCCCCATGCAGAGGCAACGACGACAAGGCCCATCGCCTCATTTCCGTTCAGCACATGGTTCCAGTCATAGCCCAATTGGCCAAGATACCAGGTGACCACGCCGACGCGGGTATTGAACATGAACAGCCACAGCACCCCCGCCACAGCAGGGGCCACGGCATAAGGCCAGATCAACAATGTGCGGTAAACGCCCGACCCCTTGATCAAACGGTCCGCAAGCACGGCAAGATACAGGGCGACGCACATGGATACCACCGTCACCAGAATGGAGAAAACCGCAGTGGTGACGAAGGATGTGCGGTAATACGAGTTGGACAGCAGATATTCAAAGTTGCCCAAGCCGACAAAACGCATCGACAGGCCAAACGGATCAGGAATGAACAGCGATTGCCAGATTGCCTGCCCGGCCGGATAAAAGAAAAAGACAGCCGTCACCACAAGCTGCGGCATTACCAGCAGCAAAGGTAACCACAAGCCTTTGAATGTGACGCGCTTTTCCATGGATCAGGCCACGCCCCGGTCAAAACCGGGGCGCAGCATTGCCGTCAGCGGTTGGCTTGTTCGAAACGACGCAGCAATTCGTCGCCGCGTGTCTTGGCTGAATCAAGCGCGGTCTGCGCGTCCTTGTCACCGGCCCAGACGGCTTCAAGTTCTTCGTCGATGACGCCGCGGATCTGGTCAAACGACCCCAGACGCAAACCCTTAGAATTCTGCGTTGGCGCTTTGGCTGTCATCTGCGTTACCGCAATGTCGGTGCCGGGGTTTTCGTCATAGAATCCCTGTTCGCGGGTCAGATCCGCCGCCGCCTGAGTGATCGGCAGATATCCGGTGTCCTGGTGCCATTTGGCCTGAATCTCGGGCGAGGACACAAAATTCAGGAATTCCGCAACGCCTTTGTATTCTTCTTCCGACTGCCCGGCCATGACCCACAGCGATGCACCACCAATGATGGTGTTCTGTGGTGCACCGTCAACATCTGACCAATAGGGCAGGGGGCGCACGTCGAATTCAAACTCCGCCTCTGCCTTGATCCCGGCATAGCCAGCCGAGCTTTCGGTAAAGAGGGCGCATTCACCGCTGCGGAAGTTCGCGCCGCCCTCGTTGCGCCGTCCGGTATAGATGAACTTGCCGTCCTTGGCCCAATCACCCATCGTCTGGATATGCTTGACCTGAAGAGGTGCGTTGAAGGCCAGTTCCGTATCGACGCCGTCAAACCCGTTGGACTGGGTGGCGAAGGGAACGTTGTGATAGGCGGACAGGTTTTCCAGATGGATCCAGCTTTGCCATGCGGTGACCAGCGGGCAGGAATGACCGGCCTCTTTCAGCTGACCCAGCACATCGCCGACCTGTTCCCATGTGGTCAGGTCCACATCCGCGTCGATCCCGGCCCCCGCAAGCGCGTCACGGTTGACCCACAAGACCGGTGTCGATGCGTTGTAGGGCAATGACAGCATCTGACCGTCACTGGTGGTGTAATAGCCATTGATCGAACTGATGTAATCGTCCGGGTTAAAATCGGCACCGGCGTCCGCCATCACCTCATAGACGGGCTTGATCGCGCCTTGGGCGGCCATCATCGTGTCTGTGCCAACCTCGAAGACCATCAGAATATCGGGCTGTTCGCCTGCGCGGAATGCAGCAATCCCGGCATTCAACGTCTCGGAATAGTTGCCCTTGTGCGATGCGGTCACCGTGTAGTCAGACTGCGACGCATTGAAGGCATCGACCTGTTCGACCACCAGTTCACCCAAGCGGCCTGTAAAGGCGTGCCAGAAGTCCACTTCGGTCTGCGCGAATGCGGGCGCGGCTGTTACCACGGCCGCAACGCCGCCCATCAACATATTCCTGATCATCATTTTGACATCTCCCCATGATCGATTTCTATCATAACCTAGAAGCGATTGCCGTCTGCTTGCAACCTTTCTTTGGCCTGCTGGGCTATCTGGAAAGCGGTCATATCTTATGGCCAGCCGCGCCGATTTTGCTGTCTGCTGGCCAGTTTTGCTTAGGTGTTGGCGTTTTGCAGCGCTGCTTGCGGCCCCGGTCGCGGCGGGAGCCGGCAAACATTGATCCATATCAATGCGCACCCAAGACCTTGCATGGTCAATGCCGGTATGGAAGGTGGAGGTTCGCCACCGATCGCGCTGTCCAGCAGCAAACCGGATTCGACGCCACCGGTCCTACCGTGGGAAAACTGCCCGGCATGACACCATGATTGATCAGATCGCCAAAAGTGTCCCGTCCGCAAGGGCCGACCCGGTCCGTTTTTCAGCCACGCAATCCCGGCTTGAAATAGCAGGAGATCTGCGCATCGGCACCGTTGAGGATCTTGACACTGCCGCGCTGCTGGCGATGGCGCGCGGTGTCCGGGTTATTGATATTTCCGGCCTGACGCGCATTGATACGGCAGGGGCTTGGGTTCTTGTTGATCTGCAACAACAGATATCGAACGGCGGTCCGGCGGTGGCGATACAGGGCGCTACAGACGCCCAAACACAGTTGATCGACGTGGTGCGTCAAAATATTGCGCCGGAAAACGGGACCGCTACGAGGGCGAAAACGCTGGCCGACCGGCTTGAAGCTTTGGGTCAAACGGTTGTAGGCGGCGCGCGCACCACAGTCGAGTTGACCTCGTTTCTTGGACAGGTGATCGCCACGCTGGCGGGGATCGTGATCCGTCCGGGGCGGTTACGTCTGACATCGCTGGTGCATCACTGTCAGGAAGTGGGCGTGAATGCCGTGCCCATTGTGGCGTTGATGGCCTTCCTGATCGGGGTGGTGCTGGCATTTCAGGGTGCTGCACAGTTGCGCCAGTTCGGGGCGGAAGTGTTCGTGGTCGATCTGATCGCAATCTCCGTGCTGCGAGAGCTTGGGATCTTGTTGACCGCGATCATCGTGGCGGGCCGCTCGGGGTCGGCCTTTACGGCCGCCATCGGCTCCATGAAGATGCGCGAGGAGATCGACGCGATGCGCACCATCGGCCTTGATCCGGTGACAATTCTGGTTGTACCGCGCGTGCTGGCGCTGATCATCATGCTGCCTGCGTTGGGTTTTATCGCCGACATCTCTGGGCTTGTGGGTGGGGCGATCATGTCATGGATTGAACTGGGCGTATCGCCTGCGGTGTTCCAGTCACGGCTGGTCAGCAACACGGATGTGTGGCATTTCGGGGTCGGCATGATCAAAGCGCCGTTCTTTGCGCTGATCATCGGGATCATCGGCTGTTACGAAGGTCTGAAGGTCGGCGGTGATGCCGAATCTCTGGGTCGATTGACTTCTACATCAGTCGTGTTGTCGATCTTTATGGTCATCGTGATGGATGCGCTGTTTTCAATATTCTTTGCTATCGTGGGGGTCTGATGCGCGACGAGGCAGAAGATCATATTATCCGGGTGCGCGGACTCGTGACGCGCTTTGGCACCCATACCGTGCACGACGGGCTGGATCTTGATGTGCGGCGCGGCGAGATTATCGGCGTTGTCGGCGGCTCTGGCACCGGAAAGTCTGTGCTTTTGCGTGCCATCGTCGGTCTGCTAAAGCCAAATGACGGTCAGATCGAAGTTTTCGGCGAAAGCGTGCGCGACACGTCCGAACAGGCGTATCGCAGCATGCGCCGTCGCTGGGGCGTTATGTTTCAGGATGGTGCGCTTTTTTCATCGCTGACGGTGCGTCAGAACGTCGAGGCACCGATGCGCGAACAGTTGAACCTGGATCACGATCTGCGTGAAACGCTGGCCGGGATAAAAGTCCGCATGGTCGGCTTGCCGGAAGACGCGCTTGGTAAATATCCATCCGAACTCTCGGGTGGCATGCGCAAGCGCGCAGGGTTCGCGCGCGCCATTGCGCTGGACCCCGAGATCGTGTTTCTGGATGAACCAACCGCCGGGCTCGATCCGATAGGGGCGGCTGCGTTCGATATTCTGATCAAACAGTTACAGGCTGCACTTGGTCTGACGGTATTCCTTGTGACTCACGATCTGGACAGCTTGTATGCGATCTGTGACCGGGTGGCGGTGTTGGCGGACAAAAAGGTTCTGGCGGTGGGCACACTGGAAGACATGCTGGCGGTAGATCACCCTTGGGTGCGCGAATATTTCCACGGCCCCCGCGCGCGGGCCGCACAGGATACGGCGGGGACAGCGCGCTGATGGAAACCCGAGCCAATTTCATCCTGATCGGGGTCTTTACCCTATCGGCGATCCTGGGAACACTGGGGTTCTTTATCTGGCTGGCCAGCGTTCAGATCGACCGCCAGTACGCCACCTATGGCATCCTGTTCGAGGATGTCTCAGGGCTTGATCCGTCCGGTGACGTGCTGTTCAACGGGATTTCCGTGGGCAAGGTCACGTCCCTGAGGATCTTCGAGGATGACCCGTCGAAGGTGTTTGCGACGGTTCAGATTGATACGACCACGCCGGTGCGCACTGACACGGTCGCGCAGCTGCAATCCCAAGGGGTCACGGGCGTTGCCTATATCTCGCTTTCCGGCAGCACCCCGCAGGCCGATCCACTGACGGCTGTGGACGGTGGCTTGCCAATGATCACGTCAGAGCGGTCAACAGTGCAGGCTTTGGTAGAGGATGCGCCGGACCTATTGGCCCAGGCGACGGAATTGCTGCAACAATTCAAAGCGCTCACCGGGCCGGAAAACCAAACATATGTCACACAAATCCTGCGCAATCTGGATGCGTCCTCGGCGCAATTGGATCAGGCGCTTGCCGATTTTTCGAACATCACCGGCACCATCAGCGATGCCACGTCCCAAATTACGGAATTCACGGACCGGCTGGACAGTATCGGCGCGTCGGTCGACACCACGCTGGGCAATGCCGACACGGCCCTGGGGTCTGCCCAGAGGGCGTTTGATTCTGCCGAACGCACGTTGACGGCGTCGGGTGCAGCAATCGAACGCGTCGAAGGGACATTCGCGCGGGCCGAGATTATCCTGAACGAGTCCGTCCCGCCGATCCTTGATCAGATATCGGCAGCGGTTGCGCGCAGCGAAGCCGCCATCGTTGATCTCCAAGAACGATCGGGCGACACGATTGACGGCTTTGGCCAGACAGCAGACCTGATCAACGCGCGGTTGGCTGAGTTGGAGCAGACCTTGCAAGATGCCAATACGGCCTTCACAGCCGTTACGCGGGCGTCGGACAGTTTCGACACGCTGGTGTACGGTGACGGTACGCTGTTGGTTGCTGAGGCCCGCGATGTATTGGCCGACGCCAAGGCCGCCATCGCCCAGATCGAAGCAGTGGTCATTGACGACGTGCCTGCCGTGATGGTCGATATCCGCGCCGCTGTGGCAACGGCCGCGGGGGCGGTGGACCAGATTGCGGCGGATGTGACCGGGCTGACCGGCAGGTTTGATCCAATGGCCGAAACCGCCGAACAGGCGCTGGCCTCTGCCACGACGTTGCTTGCTTCGGCGCAGCGCAGTCTTGGATCGCTCGACACTGCACTGGACAGCGCAGGCAGCGCGCTGAGTTCTGCGCAAGCCACCTTTGACGCGGCCACGGGCGTATTGCAGACGGACATTGGCCCGGTGATGAACGACATCCGCACCGCTTCGGAACGGATCAGCGTGGCAGTCGAAGACGTCACGCGCGACGTCCCCGCCATCGCGTCAGATCTGCGCGCGCTGATCACCCGTGCTGACGCTGTTGTGGCACAGGTGCAGGGCGCCGTTGCCGCAAGTGCGCCGGGCATTGCAACATTTGCAAAGACCGGATTGCCCGAACTTGGCCGTCTGACCACCGAGGCGCGCAATCTGGTCACCACTCTTAACAGCCTTGCGCGGCGGATTGAGCGTGACCCCGCGCGCTTCCTGCTTGACGACCGGGTTCCAGAATATAGGAAATGACGCCATGCCTCTTTTGACACTCACACGCCGGTTTGCCATTCTGGGGGCGGCGTCCGCCCTCGGCGGATGCAGCGCGGTGGCGGCGTTGAACTCCGCCGCGCAACCGATTGACACCTTTGATCTTTCTCCAGCAGCGGGTGCCACCAACGGGCGGCGTACCGCGCGCACCCTTTTGGTTGCGCGTCCCGAGGCACCGGCGGCGATTGCGACCGACCGGATCATGATCAAGCCTGACGCGGTCTCCATCACCTATCTGCCAGATGCCCGCTGGAGCGATGACGCCCCCGTTGTACTGCAATCCCTGATCGTGCGCAGCATCGCGGCCACGGGCCGGATCGGATATGTCGGGCGCAGCGACGGCGGGCCGGTGCCGGACACAGCGCTTTTGGTGCGCATGGATGCGTTTCAGGTTCATGTGCTGCCGGATGGTAGAATGGAAGTTTCTGTGGATCTCGCGCTGACAGTCATCAACGACCAGGACCAGCGCGTCATCGGCAATCGCAGTTTCGCGCTGTCCGCCCCGGCCACAGACGACAGCCCCGCCGTCATTGTTGCAGCGTTTCAGGCCGCACTTGATGCGCTTTTGCCGAACATGGCGGACTGGGTCCTGCAACGGGCCTGATGCCGGTATTTGCGGGACACGCGCCGCACCAAGCCCCGAACAAGTGCCGCGGGTGAGATGCCGTTCAGACGTTATCAAATAAAACCCGCCTGAACGGACAGGGGGCAAACCCGCGACGCGAGTAGGGTCAGTCTTCGCGTCGCGGCTGCACCTTTAGGGTCGCCTTGCGCAGACCCCAATCGCGCTAGACCGGCACGACAATCTTCTGATCATGCTCAGGGGCATCATGCAGCAGATGATTGTCTTCCAAGATCAACATGTTCTCGGCCCCGATCACATCGCTTTTGGTCCTGTAACCAATCACATCTTCGACCGGCATGTCGAGGTGACGCGCCATCAGCATGGTCTCGTCTGACGAAAAATTCGTCAGGCCGCGCGCGAATTCCGTTCCGTCTTCGTCGTAAACATGCAGCACGTCGCCCTTTGTGAAATCACCTTGTATCGAGATGACGTCCGATCGGCTGATCCCACAGTCGCCTGCGATCACGGACGCAGCCACTTCGTTTGATACGACCAGAGTACCAGACACCTGCAACCTGTTGCTCAGCCAGACTTTGAGCGGTGAGGCGGTCTTGCCGGTGACAAGGCACCGCGTAAACCGGCGCTCGCCCTTCAGAACGGAGGAAACGGGACGCTCAATGATCCCCTCTGCAATGATCGTCTCCACGCCCGCGTTCTGCGCCATATTCGCGGCGTGCATCTTGGTCAGCATGCCACCACTGCCCAGCGTACTGATGCCGGTGGTGGATTCCAGATGGGCTGTGACGTCTTCGACTTCGTGGATGAATTTCGCGTCGGGATCTGACGGATCGCGATCATAAAGCCCTTCAACGCTTGTCAGGATCACCAAAACGTCCGCTTCAACCATCTGCGCCACCTTGGCTGACAGACGGTCATTGTCGCCCACCCGCAAGTCATGGGTCGCGATAGAATCGTTTTCGTTGATGATTGGCATGATGTTGTTTTCAAACAGGCGCAGCATCGTGTTCTTGATGTTCAAAAACCGACGCCGCTCTTCCATGTCACCTGCGGTCACAAGCATCTGCGCGACGTCCATACCATGTTCCGACGCGACCTGACGGTAGGCGTTCATCAGCAGGGGTTGGCCACAGGCGGCGGCGGCCTGCTTGTCCAGAAGGCCCGCGTCCTCAGGCCGCTTGCCGACCATGTTAAGACCCAACGCCACCGATCCCGAGGACGTCAGAATGATGTCATGGCCTTCTTTCTGCAACTGCGCCAGATCGCTCATCAGCCCGTTCATAAACGCAAACCGCAACGTCAGCCTGTCGCTGTTGGCCAACAGGCTGGATCCGATCTTGACGACGATCTTCTTTTTCTTCGACATGTTGCTCACCTCTAAATTGTTGTTTCATATAAGAAATGGGCAATGGGTTTGCGTCACGCGACGCTGACCTATAGCAATGCACATTCAATGATTCGTCGGTGTATAACACGCATCCGACAGGTGCATGCAAACAGGTCGCCACATGGCGCAGCCCGTAAGGGGTGCAGGATCATGGATGGCGACGTGA
>JAGXHC010000003.1 GCA_024636405.1 Sulfitobacter sp.
GGGGCGCATCGGATAGTTCCTCAGGCGCGGCGGGTCCCGATTTGGGTATATTTCCAGATGTTTCAGCCGCAGTGTCTGGCTGCGTTTTCGGCTGTTCATCTGGCGCGGCGAACTCAAGCACTACGCCCTTTTCGCGCTCTGGGGGGGGCGGGGGCGCGATGTGCGGCCCCTCATCGTGGTCAAGCGTTTCGCCGCGTTCAAGTTCGGATAGGGTCAATTCGTCCAACGGCGCTGAAAGGGAGGAGACGTGGCTCATCCCTTCTTCGCGCAGGATTTTCTGAACGCCTTTTATGGTCAGTCCGTCATCATGCAAAAGTTTCTTGATACCGCCAAGCAGCAGCATGTCAGCAGGGCGGTAGTAGCGCCGCCCACCCGCCCGCTTGATCGGTTTGACCTGGCTGAACTTGCTTTTCCAGAAGCGCAAAACATGCGCCTGGATGCCAAGCCAATCTGCGACTTCTGAAATGGTGCGAAATGCGTCTGGCGACTTGGCCATCAAATCACGACTTGTTGCCGTCCGCGACCCGGTCTTTCATCAGGTGCGAGGGACGAAAGGTCAGCACACGGCGCGGGTGGATCGGCACCTCTTCGCCGGTCTTGGGGTTGCGGCCAACGCGGGCGGTTTTATCGCGTACGGAAAATGTCCCGAAAGAAGAAATCTTGACCTGTTCGCCGCTGACCAGCGAATCCGACATATGTTCAAGAACTGCTTCCACCAGTTGCGCACTTTCGTTGCGTGACAGGCCCACTTCGCGGAAAACGGCCTCGCTCAGGTCCATCCGCGTCAATGTCTTGTTTGACATACCATCCCCCATGATTTCGGGCAGCATAGGCCGCTGTGAATTTCGGAGTCAATATCAATGGCTTGTGCCGCGCACTTTAGGCGGAAATCCTGTGCGTTAAATCAGACGCTTACCAGCGCAGAACGACAGCACCCCAGGCCAGTCCGCCACCGATGGCTTCGGTCACGATAAGATCGCCCTGTTTGATCTGGTCACGGTCGCGGCCCACTGACATGGCCAGCGGAATGGAGGCAGCAGAGGTGTTGCCGTGGTCCTGAACCGTGACAACAACCTGATCCATCGGCAGCCCAAGTTTCTTGGCGGTGCCCTGAATAATGCGGATATTGGCCTGATGCGGCACGATCCAGTCGACGTCATCCGACGTCACCCCGGCACGGTGCATGGCCGTGGTCGCGGTCGCGGCAAGCTTTTCAACCGCGTGGCGGAACACTTGATTGCCCTGCATCCGCAGATACCCGGTGGTGCCCGTGCTGACGCCGCCATCGACATAAAGCAGATCACGGTAGCGCCCGTCAGAGTTCAGATCAGTCGCCAGAATACCGCGATCGGCAGACGTGCCCGCGCCGTCCTGTGCCTCCAGCAACAGCGCGCCTGCACCATCGCCAAAAAGCACGCAAGTGGACCGGTCTGTCCAGTCCATGATGCGGCTGAAGGTTTCCGCACCTATCACCAGAACACGGCGCGCCTGGCCGGACATGATCAGCGCGTTGGCATTGCTCAGCGCAAAGACAAAGCCCGCGCACACGGCCTGCACGTCAAAGGCAAAACCGCCGGTCATGCCCAATTCTGCCTGCACCATGGTTGCGGCGGAAGGAAAGGTGAAATCGGCGGTCGAGGTGGCGAGAATGATCGCGTCCACATCAGACGCGGCCATACCGGCATCGGCCAGCGCCGCGCGCGCGGCATGGGTTGCCATCATTGATGTATTCTCGCCATCACCGGCAAAATGGCGTCGCTCAATCCCCGAGCGGGACCTGATCCAGGCGTCGTCGGTGTCGAGTGTCTTGGAACACTCTTCATTTTCCACAATGCGTTCCGGCAGATAGTGGCCACATCCAATAACAACGGCGCGCAGGGTCATTCGCTGGGCTCCTCTGACGGCAGGGTTGCAGCGACACGCGCGGCAAGCTTGTCGTTGAATTTGCTCTCCGATAATTGCGCCGCCAGTTTGATGGCCGCGGAAACGCCGGTGGCATCCGCAGAGCCATGCGATTTTACCACAGTGCCGTTCAGCCCCAGAAAGACGCCGCCGTTGACGCGGCGCGGGTCCACGGTTTTGCTTAAGCGGCGCAGGGACGTATAGGCAAGCAGCGAGGCAAAGCGCGACATCAGTGAATGCTTGAACGCCTCGCGCAGACGGTTTCCGATCATGGTTGCGGTGCCTTCGCCGGTCTTGATGGCGATATTGCCGGTAAAACCATCGGTCACGATCACGTCCGCGCGGCTGCCGGAAATGTCACCACCTTCGACAAAGCCCACAAATTCAAGCCCCGCATTTTCTGCGTTGGAGCGAATCAGATCATAGGCTTCTTTTAATTCCGTGCGGCCCTTGTGTTCTTCTGTGCCAACGTTCAGCAGACCGACACGGGGGCATTTGAGGTCCATACCGTTGCGCGCATAGGACGCCCCCATCAGCGCAAAGCGCAGCAGATCATCGGCATCGGCGCGCACGTCTGCCCCCACATCCAGCATGACGTTGAATTTCTGTGGATTGGACGACGGATAAAGCACGGCAATAGCAGGCCGGTTTACGCCGGGCAGTTTCTTGAGCCGGATCATCGACAGCGCCATCAGCGCGCCGGTATTGCCGCACGATACAGCAACGGCCGCTTCGCCGGTGCGCACGGAATCAATGGCAGACCACATCGACGTGTCCTTGCCATTGCGCACAATCTGGCTGGGCTTGTCGTCCATGGTGACGACGTCCTGCGCATGGCGGATCTCGCACCGGTCATTCAGCTCGGGCCGCTTGGCGACAAGCGGGGTAAGCACGGCCTGGTCGCCATGCAGGATGAATGCAATGTCGGGATTCAGCCGCGCAGATTCCGCGCACCCGGCAACAACGATTGCCGGGCCCTGATCACCCCCCATGGCATCCACGGAAATGAGGGTGTGTCTGGCCTTCGCGGAGTGCTGATCGGTCTGGGCCGTCATTCGGTGCGAATGCCTCATGTGGTCTGGTGCTGAAGCGGCCAGCTTATGCTGCGTCTTCGTCGAGGTCCACTTCCTCGGTCAGTGCAACGACTTCGGTGTCGTCGTAATGGCCGCAGGCTGCACAGATGTGATGCGGGCGCTTCAGCTCACCGCAGTTGGAACACTCGTTTGGGTTTGCGGCCACAAGCGAATCGTGTGCACGCCGATTGTTGCGGCGCGATTTGGATACTTTATTCTGCTGGACAGCCATGACTGGTGCCTTTGTCTTTGGGGCCAAGTCGCGCAGCGTGCACAGCTTGGCGGTGTTTCGGATCAATCCCGTTTCGGGCGTGACGTGCGTGTAGGCCGTAGCCTGCGTGATGTCCAACCTTAATTGGGGTGAGGCGGGCAAAATACTGTGAAACGCAGATCATGCAAGCAGGTTATTGCACGGCGTGGCGCGGGCTCAGGTATCGTCCTCTTCAAGGCGCGTGCGCAGCCCGGCGAGCCCCGCAAACGGACGGGCATCTTCATCGGTCATCGGTACATCGCCCGGTTTGGTATAGACCATCTGGCCCAGTTCCGCCGCGTCCTTGCGTGGATATTCAGGCACCGCCAGCGCCAAGGCTTCGATCATGGCGTTCACGGGGTCAATCCAATGGCCCAATGGCTCAAGCGTGTCATCAGCGGGCATTTCGGCTTCCGGCTCATCGGGCATCTCGTAATTTCGCAGGTATTGCCGCACGACATCCACGTCGATCCGGGTTGTGACCGGCTCCAGCGTGACGATGCAGGGCTGCACGACGGTGGCCCCCAACCGCGCTTCAAGCCGCCAGTCGCTGCCGCCCTGTGCCACCACCCGCCCTTCAAAGCTCAGCTTGCGCAGGGCCGACAGGTCAAGCGCGGTGGCAATTTCAGCCATTTCTTCCGGTGTGGGGCGCTGGGAAAATCCGTTCAGCGCGGTCTGTGACAGATCGGCAACGCGCAGGGCGGTCGGGCTGGGGGGCGTGCGGGACATGACTGCGACAACTTTCGTTTCTTGAAGTGAAGGGGCACCTTGGTGTATGCGGAATAAAAGCCATAATCCCCAAGGGCAAGAGGGCAGACAAAATGCGAAAGACCAGACGTGCCGGATCAAACGCACTTTGTGCTGTGGCCGCATTGGCATTGATACCTCTCGGCGCTTGTACACCACAATACCAGAACCACGGCTATGTGCCGCCGCAAGACGCGCTTGACCAGATTTCCGTCGGTACGGACACCCGTGAAACGGTGGCCGAAAAGGTCGGCGTACCGGCCTCGTCCGGCGTGTTGGAAAACAGCGGCTATTATTATGTAAGGATGCGCAAACGGTCGATCGGCCCCTTGGCACCCAAGGAAATCGAACGTGAAGTCGTTGCCATCAGTTTCAGCGATCAGGGCATCGTGCAGAACGTGGAACGCTTTGGCATGGAGCGCGGGCAGGTTGTGCCGCTGTCGCGCCGGGTGACATCCTCCCCGGTCAGCAACAAAAGCTTCCTGCGCCAGCTTCTGGGCAATCTGGGGCGGTTTAGTCCGGCCGGTCTGGGCGGATAGGCAAAGCCCGTGCGGTTCTCTCGGGGGGGGCACGAGCGCCTGAGGTTGCAATGAACATAATCACGCCACCGCTGGCCCGTTACGCGGCCCGCGCTGCGATTACCGCCGCGGATGTTGCGGCCGCACTGGCGTTGCGGCGGCGTTGTTTTACGCCGATTGCCGGGCAGGACGGCGACGCCTTTGATGCGCGCACCACCCATATGCTGATCGAAGACCGCGCCAGCGGTGCGCTGGTTTGCTGTTTCCGCCTGCTGCTGCTGCGCGGCGCCGACCTGACCCAAAGCTATGCCGCACAGTATTACGATCTGTCCGCGCTCCAAGACTATGACGGTATGTTGATGGAGCTGGGGCGGTTCTGCATCGACCCCAATCGGCGCGATCCCGATATTCTGCGCGTGGCCTGGGGGGCGATGACCAACTTCGTCGATGCCAATGATGTGCGGCTGCTGTTTGGCTGTTCGTCCTTTGCCGGCGTGGATCCGGCGCGGCACCTGGATGCTTTTGCAATGCTGCGCGCGCGCCACCTTGCGCCGCCGCGCTGGCGGCCAGGGATTCGGGCGCCAGAGATCTGTCGCTTTGGCGCCCGCCTGCGCCGCAAGCCGGATGCGAAAAAGGCGATGATTGCGATGCCGCCGCTGCTGCGGACCTATCTGATGATGGGCGGCTGGGTCAGCGACCATGCAGTTGTGGATCATCAGATGAATACGCTGCACGTCTTTACCGGCCTTGAAATCGATGCAATCCCTGAAAGCCGCAAACGGCTGCTGCGCGCACTGGTCTGAACACCCATGCACACTGCCCCCCCCATTCTTCTGGCCTGAAATATCCCGGGGTCTGGGGCAGCGCCCCAGTCTGCCTCTAATACGTACACGAATTAGACACTGAGCGGCACAAACGGCTCGGATTTTGATCGGTTTGCAAGCAAGGGACATTGACGCCGCGACGCAGCACAGATAGCTGGCTGGCATGGCACGTACACCTCTTTTGCAAGTGAATGATCTGGCGCTGACGTTCGGCGGTGATCCGGTTTTTGACGGTCTGTCGCTGGTGATCCAGCCGGGCGACCGCGTGGCGCTGGTGGGGCGCAATGGGTCTGGTAAATCCACACTGATGAAAGTGATGGCCGGGTTGGTGGACCCAGACCGGGGCGAGGTGATCGCGGGCGCCGGCGTTACAGTCGGCTACATGGAGCAGGACCCGGACCTGAGCGGATTTGAGACACTGGGTGATTTTGCGGCGCATGGGCTTGATCCCGGCGAGATGTACAAGGTCGAGCGCGCGGGCGAAGGGCTGAAATTCGATCCGGCACGTCCCGTGGCCACGGCCAGCGGCGGCGAGCGGCGGCGCGCGGCGCTGGCACGGCTGATGGCGCTGGAGCCGGAACTGATGCTGCTGGACGAACCGACAAACCATCTGGACATTGAAGCGATCGGTTGGCTTGAGACAGAACTGAAGTCATCGCGCGCCGGTTTTGTCATCATCAGCCACGACCGCGCCTTTCTACGCGAGCTGACCCGCGCAACCTTGTGGATCGACAGGGGTGCTGTGCGGCGCCAGGAGATCGGGTTTGGCGGCTTCGAGGCTTGGCGTGACCAGATCTGGGAAGAAGAGGACATGCAGCGCCACAAACTGAACCGCAAGATCAAGTCAGAGGCGCGTTGGGCGGTCGAAGGCATATCCGCGCGGCGCAAGCGCAACCAGGGCCGCGTGCGCGCCTTGCAGGACCTGCGTGCGGAACGTGCGGATCAGATCACACGGCAGGGCACCGCCGCCATGGCGCTGGAGGCCGGGCCGAAATCAGGGCGTAAAGTCATCGAAGCCGAGAATATTTCAAAGGTTTTCGGCGGCAAGACGATCCTGTCGAATTTCTCTCTTACCGTGCAGCGTGGCGACCGGATCGCGCTGGTCGGCCCCAATGGCGTGGGCAAGACGACGCTGCTCAACATGTTGATTGGCCGCGAACAGCCGGACAGTGGCACCATCAAACTGGGCACCAACCTTGATCTGGCGCTTTTCGATCAGGCACGCGCGCAGCTGAACGAAAACATGAGCCTTTGGGACAGTTTGACGGGCGATCCGGACATGCGGGTCGGTGGCAAGGCCGATCAGGTGCTGGTGCGCGGACAGCCCAAGAACGTCGTCGGCTACCTCAAGGAGTTTCTTTTTGACGAAGGCCAGGTCCGCGCCCCGGTGCGGTCCCTTTCCGGTGGTGAAAAGGCGCGACTGCTGCTGGCAAAAATCATGGCGCGGCAAAGCAATCTGCTGGTGCTGGATGAACCGACCAACGATCTGGATGTTGAAACGCTGGACCTGATCCAGGAATTGCTGGGCACCTATGACGGCACTGTGCTGCTGGTCAGCCACGACCGCGATTTTCTGGACCGGGTTGCCGCCACGACCATCGCGATGGAGGGGGACGGGCGCGCCACCGTCTATGCCGGCGGATGGAGCGATTATCTGTCCCAGCGTGGGCAGGATGATTTTGAACAAAGCGTCGTAAAATCAAAGACCTCTGCGGCGAAGCCAAAGTCGAAAGAGCCGGAAAAGAAGGCGCTGAGCTTTACTGAAAAACATCGGCTGGAGGCGTTGCCTTCTGAAATCGCACGCCTTGAAGCAGAGATAGCGAAGCTTGAAGAATTGATGAGCGATCCGGCGCTATATACTGAAAACCCGGTCAAATTCCAAAAGGCCACCGATGCATTGCTCGAGCGACACGAAAAGTTGCAGGATGCCGAAGCGGAATGGCTGCTGTTGGAAGAAAAGGCCGACGCCTAGGCGTTGGTTTCGTCAAGTGCAATGTGGTCGCCAGGCCGGATTACGCCGCCGACAACGATGCGGCAATTGAGCCCCGAGCGGTGTTCCATCAGGTCGCAGATCTGCTTGCCCGTGATCATGTCGATATAGCGGCACGGCGTGTTCAGACGCCCGCCTTCCAATATAACCTCACCCACGCGAAATTGCCGCCCGACCAGATGGTTCAGCGGCACATCGCGGGTGGTCAGATTGCGGCGGTGTTCTTGGGGATCAAGCGTGATGTCATGGTCGCGCGCCAACGCTTCAAGCGTTTCGATCTCGATCAGCGTGACTTCGCGGACATCGGGAAAGGCGGAATAGGTGCCGGTATCGACGCCCTTTGCA
>JAGXHC010000163.1 GCA_024636405.1 Sulfitobacter sp.
AAGCTTCAGCGTGAAGCGATTCCGGCGGCGATCAACGGATATTTGCGTGCGTCCACGGTGGCCGTGCAGGTCGATGCGCTTGACGCGTTGGCGCAAGCGCTTGAGCTGAACGAGAGGGGCCGCGATTCAATTCCTGCCCTGCGGTTGGCGCTGTCGCTGATGCCGCGCGACGATCTGGAGACGGCGATGGATGCCGCCATCGCAAAGTACGGGTTCCGCATTGTCGAACATCGGGTCGACAATGATCAGGCAACCCCGCGCATCTGTGCGGAATTCTCTGAAAATCTGGTAAAGGCGGGGGTCGACTATGAACCCTTCGTGCGGATTGAAGGCCATGGGCTGGTTGTGCAGGCGGATGAAAGCCAATTGTGCATCGACGGCGTCGAGCATGGTCAACGCTACGATGTGACGTTCCGTACCGGATTGCCCGCTGTCAGCGGCGAAAAGCTGCATAAGGACGTAAGATTGCAGCTTTACGTGCCGGACCGCGCGCCGCTTGTGCGATTTGGTGGGCGCGCATACGTCCTGCCGCGCAGTGCCGAGGCCGCAATTCCGGTGGAAACCGTGAACGTAGACCGCATCGACCTCAAGCTGCGCCGTGTCAGCGACCGCAATCTGGTGCGCGCAATACGCGAAAGCTACTTTGGCCGACCACTGGCCAAGTATGAGGATGAAGTGTTCGAAACTGAACTGGCCGAGGAAATCTGGACCGGCACGGGAGAGGTTCAGAACACCTTGAACACGGACATGACCACACGTCTGCCGCTGGGGGATGTGCTGTCCCAGCAGCCTGCGGGGATCTATGCACTGAATGCCTCTGTGCCGGGGCGCGACCCCTATGAATTTCCCGCGGCGACCCAGTGGTTTGTGCTGTCCGATCTGGGTCTCACAACATGGAGCGGTGTCGACGGGCTGCATGTTGCCGTGCGCGGCCTGTCAGACGCCGACGCGCGCGCAGGTGTAACGCTGACCCTGATATCGCGCGCAAATGCGGTGCTGGGGCAGTCAACAACAGACGCGGACGGTTTTGCCCAGTTTGCACCCGGCCTGACCCGTGGTGACGGCGCGGCGGCGCCCGCCCTGATCATGGCCGAACAGGAGGCTGCGGACGTGGCCTTCCTGCCACTTACCGACCCTGCTTTTGACCTGTCGGATCGCGGCGTAGAGGGGCGGCCGCCCAGTCCCCCGATTGACACGTTCCTGACCACCGATCGCGGTGCCTACCGCGCCGGTGACACCATTTTCGTGACCGCCCTGACCCGAGACGGCATGGCGAAGGCGCTGGAAGATTTGCCGGTGACTGCGATTCTGACCCGGCCCGATGGCGTTGAATACAGCCGCCACCAAAGCCAGGGTGCACAGGCGGGGGGGCATGTCTTTGCCTTGCCACTGGGCGGCGACGTGCCGCGTGGCGCGTGGCGGTTGGATATCCTGTCTGATGTCGATGCGCCTGCGTTGGCCAGCCAGACCGTTCTGGTCGAAGATTTCCTGCCAGAACGCATTGATTTCAACATTTCTTTGCCCGACGCGCCCATGCGCCTGACGGACACGCCGCCGGTCACGGTGGACGTGCGTTATCTTTTTGGCGCACCGGGGGCCGATCTGAAAGTTGAAGGCGATCTGCGTCTGCGCACCACCCGTGCACTGGATGGCTGGGACGGCTATCTTTTCGGGCGCCACGATACCACATTCAACACATTGACGCGCTACATCGGCGACGCCGTCACGGACGACGCGGGAAATGCGACCCTGCCACTGCAATTGCCGGTACTGGACAAAGACCCCGGCCAACCGCTTACCGCTGAAATTATCCTGCGCGTCTCGGAAGGTTCGGGCCGCCCGGTTGAGCGGCGCGTAACCAAGCCGGTCCAGACGGACGCGGCTCTGATCGGTATCAAGCCGGGGTTTGAGGATGTTCTGGCTGAAGGGGCCGAGGCGACATTCAATCTTGTCGCTGTAGCGCCAAGCGGTGCGGCGACACCGATGCAGGTCCGCTGGACTGTGAACCGGGTTGAGCGGCGTTATCAGTGGTATCAGCTTTATGGCAACTGGGAATGGGAGCCGACGACGCGTCGCATCCGCGAAGGCACGGGCGAATTGACCCTGGAAAGCACGCCGGTTCCGCTGCGGGTGCCCACGGCGTGGGGTGAATATGAACTGATCGTCGAGCGCATTGCAGAGCCTTATGCCGCATCTTCCGTCAGTTTTTCATCCGGGTGGTATGGCGGAGACGGATCAACAGACACGCCTGACCGGCTTGAGATGTCATTGAACGGCAGCGCGTTTGATCAAGGTGATACCGTACAACTGCGCCTGATGCCAAAGGCGGACGGGGTCGCGTTGATCTCCGTTCTGTCAAACCGGGTGATAGAGCGGCGCGTGGTGCAGGTGACCGCAGGGGAAAATATCGTTCCGCTGGAAATTACCGAAGATTGGGGCAGCGGTGCATATGTCACTGCCTCCGTCCTGCGCCCGATGAATGTGGTCGAAGGGATGAACCCGCAACGCAGCATGGGGTTGGCCCACGCGGCGGTGCGCCCCGGCGACGCAAAGCTGAATGTCAGTTTTGACGTGCCGCCGGAAGTGGACGGACAGGCGGGCATCATCCGTACAACGGTCAAAGTGGACGGCGTGAAGCCGGGTGAAACGGCCTTTGTCACACTGGCGGCCGTGGACGTCGGTATCCTTAATCTCACGGCATTTCAGGCACCGGACGCGACGGGCCACTACTTTGGGCAACGCAGGCTGGGCGTAGAGATCCGTGATATTTATGGCCGTCTGATCGACGGTATGAATGGCGCGATGGGCGCCGTGCGCTCCGGTGGCGATGCCGCCGCCAATGCGCAATTGCAATCGCCCCCCCCAACAGAAGAGATGATGGCGTTCTTTGCTGGCCCCGTCACGGTCGGCGCGGATGGCCGTGCGGAGGTGGAAATTATCCGCCCCGCCTTTAACGGGACAATCAGGCTGATAGCAGTGGCGTGGTCGCCATCCGCCGTGGGCGATGGCGCAACCGACATTCTGGCGCGCGATCCGGTGGTTGTCACCGCTTCGCTGCCGCGTTTCCTTGCGCCGGGGGACCGCAGCCGCCTGTTGCTGGAACTGGTGCATGCCGATGGCCCGGCGGGCGACATGGCGCTGCGGATCGACGCGGATGCGGGTGTTGCGCTGCGTGATGCGCCGACCAGCGTGACCTTGACACAGATCGGCACCGCAAAACTGGAATTGCCGATCACCGCGCGTGAAATTGGTGATAACCTGATCACAGTGGTTCTGACCACGCCCGATGGCAAGGAATTGCGCAAGGTGCTGACGATGCCGGTGCGGGACAACGACCCCGAAGTGGCCATCACCCGGCAATTCGCACTGGGCGCGGATGAAAGTTTCACTTTTGATGGCAACGTCTTTGCCGGGCTGCGTCCCGGCACTGCGACGGCCACGCTGTCGGCGGGTCCGCTGGCGCGGTTTGACGTACCGGGACTGTTGCGGCAACTGGATCGTTATCCCTATGGCTGTACTGAACAGGTGACATCGGCAGCGATGCCGCTGCTCTATCTAAGCTCCATCGCGCAGGCCGCCGGGCTGGGCGAACCTGAACGCATCGACGACAAGATCGGCAAGGCCATCGCACAGGTGCTGACGCGGCAAACCAGCAATGGTGCGTTCGGCATGTGGACGGCGCAGTCCGGCGAGTTCTGGCTGGATGCCTACGCCACCGATTTTCTGAGCCGGGCGCGCAAGGAGGGCAAAGCCGTGCCTGATCTGGCGTTCTCCATCGCGATGGACAACCTGCGCAACCGGATCAGCTATGCCCCTGATTTTGACACCGGCGGCGAAGATGTGGCCTATGCCTTGCTTGTGCTGGCGCGCGAAGGCGCGGCAAGCATGGGCGACCTGCGTTACTATGCGGATACCAAAGGCGACAGTTTTGGCACGCCGATGGCCGCCGCGCAGTTGGGTGCGGCACTTGCGGCCTACGGCGATCAGTTGCGCGCGGATGAGATGTTTCGCCGGGCCGGTCAGATGTTGCTGCGGGACCGTGACGAACAGAACGGCTGGCGCGATGATTTCGGCACAAATCTGCGCGATACGGCTGCGGTGCTAAAACTTTCGGCAGAGGCGGGCAGCACGGCGGTAGACGCCGCGACACTGGTCAGTTGGGTTGGCAATCGCGGCACGGTTCTGTCCACGCAAGAGGCTGCACAGGTGGTAATGGCCGCCCATGCGCTGGCAGTGCCTGATGCGGTGCCGGGGCTGATTGTGGACGGGGAAACGGCCAACGGTCCTGTAATCCGGCGGCTCAGTGATGCTGATCCGATACCGTCCGTCATCCAGAACGTGAGCGCGGCGGCAATGGACGTGACCATGACCACCTATGGCATCCCAGAGACACCACCGGCAGAGGGCGGATATGGCTACGCGATTGAGCGCAGTTATTACACACTGGATGGGCAGCCGGTGTCAGAGCGATTTGCATCTGGCGACCGGATGGCCGTTGTCATCAAGGTGACCCCGTTCGAAGAAGTCGGCGCGCGTCTGATCGTCGACGATCCCCTGCCGGCGGGATTTGAGATCGACAACCCCAACCTCATCGCGGGCGGTGAGATCGGTGCGCTGGATTGGTTGGAAACGGCAGAGGCCGAGCATGCTGAATTCCGCAGCGACCGGTTTGTTGCGGCCGTCAACCACCGATCGTCCGAGCCGTTCCAACTGGCCTATATTGTGCGGGCAGTAACGCCGGGGGATTACCACCATCCGGCGGCTACAGTGACAGACATGTACCGTCCGGAATACCGCGCAAACACGGCAACGGGGGCGGTGACAGTAACGCCATGATCGCGCGGCACGGCCTTTTCGCACTGGTGATTGCGCTGGGTCTTGGCGCGGGACTGCGCGATGGGTTTGATCGCTGGGTCGATGACACGGTACTGCCGCCCGTTCTGGTCGAAACATCGGTAGAGGTCCACGACCGGAACGGCGTTCTGCTGCGCGTCTTTCCGGTGGAGGATGGCCGGGTACGCCTGCGGTTGACGGCAGCGCAGGTCGATGTGGGTTTTCTTGGGATGTTGATCGCCTACGAAGACAAAAGGTTTTATCGGCATCGCGGCGTCGATCCACTGGCAGTGCTGCGCGCCGTCATGCAGACCGCTTGGCGTGGCGAAGTTGTATCCGGTGGGTCCACGCTGACCATGCAGGTGGCGCGTTTGCTGGAAAATTCAGGCACCGGGCGCTGGCGGGGAAAGCTGCGCCAGATGCGTGTTGCGTTGGCGCTGGAACGGCGGCTGGACAAGGGCAGGATCCTTGATTTGTATCTTGCCCACGCGCCTTATGGTGGGCCCGTCGAAGGGTTGCGGGCCGGATCACTGGCGTGGTTCGGCAAGGAGCCGGGCAGGCTTACGCAGGCCGAAGCGGCACTGCTGGTAGCCTTGCCGCAGTCGCCGGAAACCCGCCGTCCGGACCGCCACCCGCAAGCCGCGCTGGCGGCGCGCACGCGCGTGCTGGCCCGCGTCAATGCACCCGTGCAGGCGCGCCTGTCAGCCGTGCCGCGCAGAATGATACCGTTTGCGCGGCTGGCGCCGCATCTGGCTGATCAAATGCGGCGACAAGACCCGCTGGCCGATCGCCACGATCTGACTTTGGATGCAGCACTGCAGTCCCAGATCGAAGCACTGGTTCTGCGCGCTGTCCGCGGTCAGCCGGCGGGTGTCTCTGCTGCCATAGTTGTGGCGGATCACCGCAACGGAGAGGTGCTTGCCTCGGCGGGATCGCCGGAATATTCGGCGGATGGCGGAACGCTGGGCTTTGTGGACATGACGCGCGCCCTGCGATCGCCGGGATCAACGCTGAAACCCTTTATTTACGGCCTCGCTTTTGATCAGGGGTTGGTGCATCCCGATACCTTGATCAACGACGCCCCGGTCGCCTTCGGCAGGTACGCACCGCAGAATTTCGACGGGCAGTTTCGCGGCGAGTTGACGGTGCGTGAGGCGCTGCAACTGTCGCTCAACATCCCGCCGGTTCTGCTGACGCAGGAGTTGGGCCCCGCCCGGTTGATGGCGGCCCTGCGTCGTGGCGGTGCGTCACCGCAAGTGCCGGGGGGCAAGCCGGGACTGGCAGTGGCGTTGGGTGGTGTCGGGCTGACGTTGAATGACATGGTGCAACTTTATGCAGGGCTGGCACACGGCGGCATGGCGCAGCACCTGCGGTGGCAGAAGGCGACGGGTGCCGAAACCAGCGGCGCGCGGTTGATGTCGCGGTCGGCGGCCTGGCAAGTGGGACATATCCTGTCCGGGCTTGCCCCGCCGCTTGGCACGGCGGCGCGCGACGGACAGATCGCCTACAAGACCGGCACCTCGTATGGCCACCGGGATGCCTGGGCCATCGGGTTTGACGGGCATCACGTCATCGGAGTTTGGCTGGGGCGTCCCGATGGCACGCCGGTGCCCGGTGTATTTGGCGGCGATCTGGCGGCGCCCATCCTGTTCGAGGCGTTCGGGCGGGTGAAACCTACGCGTGCGCCCTTTGCGATGCCGCCGCCCGAGACGCTGATCCTCAGCACTGCATCTCTGCCCGCGCCGCTGCAACGCTTTCGCAGCCGCGATGCTGTTTTTGTTCAGGCGCGCAATGTGCCAACGGTCAGCTTTCCGCCCGATGGTGCGGTGCTGCGCCAAAGCGGTGAGGGCATTCCGCTCAAGCTGCACGACGGGCAGTTGCCGCTGACGGTTCTGGTCGACGGGCGGCCGGTGTTGACCGGTTTGCGTCAGCGCGATGTCGTCTTGCCCATGTCCGGGCCGGGATTTTCGCGGATTTCGGTGGTGGATGCAAAGGGACGGTCGGCTCAGGTTCAGATCAGATTGGAATAATCTGGCGGCTCCGCGCCAGTGTGCGAAAGTCGGTGCTGATCACCGACGGTCGAGGGCATGATGCAGCACACGCGCGTCACCGCTTGCGTTCGTGCCGATGTGTAACTTCCTAGCGGCGCCCTTCGCGCAGCCATGCAGCAGTGATCAAGGCCACACTGAGCAGCAAAACCAGCCAACCGGGCAAAATCGGGGTTTGTCGCACATCCCGTGTTTCATAGGCGGCGCGCGGTGTCAGGCCCAACCAACCGCGGCCTGCTGCCGGACGGCCCAGACGGACGTTGCGCAGGCGCGGCAATCCGTCTTCAAGACGTGCGACACCGCCGCGCAACGGCGCGATCACCGGGTCAAGCGCATCTGCGCTGGCGATGGTTTCCACGAATTCGCGCGGTGCAGCAGGCCCAAGGCCGATCACGCTGACCTGGTCGCCATTTTCCAATCGGTAAAGACCGATCTCCGGCCCCTGATATACGGTCTCGAACGTGCCCGGCACGCCGGGGGTCAGCAAAAGCTCTTCTGTACTGCCGTCCGGCGCGGTAATGACCAGCGGCGCAACCGTTTCGCCCAACGTGCGGCGGGTGATGCGCATGGTCTGGCCCTCGGCGGTGGCAGTCAAAGCTTCTTCTTCAAGCTCGGGTTCTTTCATCATCCAGTGCGCCAGACGCCGAAGCAGTTCAAGTTGCGGACCGCCCCCCTCGTACCCCCGATTCCATAACCAGGCATGATCAGAGGCCAGCAGCGCCACGCGCCCTTCGTCTACCCGGTTCAAAACCAGCAGCGG
>JAGXHC010000004.1 GCA_024636405.1 Sulfitobacter sp.
CCATTGCGTTGGAAGCACTGGATTATGTCGGCCTCCCTGCGATCATTCGCCCCGCTTTCACCATGGGCGGCACCGGCGGTGGCGTGGCCTATAACCGCGACGATTATGAATTTTTCTGCCGCTCGGGCATGGACGCCTCTCCGGTGGGGCAGATCCTGATAGATGAGAGCCTGCTGGGATGGAAGGAATTTGAGATGGAGGTGGTGCGCGACACCGCCGATAATGCCATCATCGTCTGTTCCATCGAAAACGTGGACCCGATGGGCGTACACACCGGCGACAGCATCACCGTGGCCCCTGCCCTGACGCTGACCGATAAAGAATACCAGATCATGCGCAATCATTCGATCGCGGTTCTGCGCGAGATCGGCGTAGAGACGGGCGGATCCAACGTGCAGTGGGCGGTAAATCCTGCCGATGGCCGCATGGTCGTGATTGAAATGAACCCGCGCGTCAGCCGTTCTTCGGCACTGGCGTCCAAAGCAACAGGTTTTCCCATCGCCAAGATCGCGGCAAAGCTCGCTGTTGGATTTACGCTGGATGAACTGGATAACGACATCACGGGGGTCACGCCTGCGTCCTTTGAGCCGACCATCGATTATGTCGTGACCAAGATCCCCAAATTTGCCTTTGAAAAGTTCCCCGGCGCTGAACCGACCCTGACCACAGCGATGAAATCTGTGGGCGAAGCGATGGCCATTGGCCGCACTATCCACGAATCCCTGCAAAAGGCGCTGGCGTCGATGGAATCCGGCCTGACCGGCTTTGACGAAGTCGAGATTGCCGATGTTGCCGCCGATCTAAAGATGGACCCCGGTGCCTCTGCTCCGGCTGCTTTGGTCAAAGCTCTCAGCCGCCAGACCCCCGACCGGATGCGCACCATAGCGCAAGCCATGCGCCACGGCATGACGGATGTGGATATCAACGGGATTACCATGTTCGATCCTTGGTTTCTGGCCCGCATCCGCGAGATTGTTGAGGCAGAAGAAGACGTGCGCCGCGACGGTCTGCCCAAGACCGAAGCCGGACTGCGCCATCTCAAGATGATGGGTTTCACCGACGCGCGTCTTGGCATGCTTACCAGTCAGGACGAAGACGTCGTGCGCCGCGCGCGGTTGAACCTTGGGGTCAAGGCCGTGTTCAAACGCATTGACACCTGCGCCGCAGAATTCGAGGCCCAGACACCCTATATGTATTCCACCTACGAAGCGCCGATGATGGGCGACGTGGAATGCGAATCCCGCCCGAGTGACCGCAAGAAAGTGGTGATCCTTGGCGGCGGTCCGAACCGCATTGGTCAGGGCATCGAATTTGATTACTGCTGCTGCCACGCCTGCTATGCGCTGACCGACGCGGGTTACGAGACGATCATGGTCAACTGCAACCCAGAAACCGTTTCAACAGACTATGACACCTCCGACCGTCTCTATTTCGAACCGCTCACCTTTGAGCATGTCATGGAAATCCTGCGCGTGGAGCAGGAAAACGGCACACTGCACGGCGTCATCGTGCAGTTTGGCGGGCAGACGCCGCTGAAATTGGCCAATGGCCTGCAAGAGGCCGGGATACCGATTCTCGGCACGACCCCGGACATGATCGACCTTGCCGAAGACCGCGAACGGTTTCAGCAGCTTGTGCAGAAGCTTGGCCTCAAGCAACCGCACAACGGCATCGCTCATTCCGACACCGAAGCGTTTGAGATCGCAAAGGATATCGGTTTCCCGCTGGTGATCCGCCCATCCTATGTGCTGGGCGGGCGCGCGATGGAGATCGTGCGCGACCAGGCCGGTCTGGAACGCTATATCCGCGAGGCGGTCGTCGTATCCGGCAAAAGCCCGGTGCTGCTTGATAGCTATCTGTCCGGGGCGGTCGAGCTGGACGTTGACGCGCTGTGTGATGGCAAGGACGTGCACGTCGCAGGCATCATGCAACATATCGAAGAAGCCGGCGTCCATTCCGGTGACAGCGCCTGTTCGCTGCCGCCCTATTCGTTGTCGCGCGACATCATCGAAGAAGTCGAAAAACAGACCCGCGCGCTTGCACTGGCACTGAACGTGGTCGGGTTGATGAACATCCAGTTCGCGGTCAAGCCTAACGCGGCAGGCGAGAACGAAATCTTCTTGATCGAGGTTAATCCGCGCGCGTCACGCACCGTGCCCTTTGTCGCCAAGGCCACGGATTCCGCCATCGCCTCCATCGCGGCGCGGATCATGGCCGGTGAGCCGCTGTCGAACTTCCCGATGCGTGCGCCCTACCCGACCGACACCGCCTACGAAGACATCCTGCCGCTGGGCGATCCCATGACGCTGGCCGATCCGAACATGCCGTGGTTCTCCGTCAAGGAGGCGGTGCTGCCCTTCGCCCGCTTCCCCGGCGTCGATACCCTGCTGGGCCCGGAAATGCGATCCACCGGAGAAGTCATGGGCTGGGACCGCGATTTCCCGCGTGCCTTCCTCAAAGCCCAGCTTGGCGCAGGCACGGTATTACCGCGCGAAGGCTGCGCCTTCGTATCGATCAAGGACATGGACAAAACGCCTGACATGCTTGCTGCTGCAAAAATTCTCCTTGACCAAAATTTCACCATCGTCGCGACCCGAGGCACCGCAATATGGCTCACAGAACACGACATTCCTTGCGAAACCGTAAACAAGGTCTACGAAGGACGCCCTGACATCACCGACATGATGAAAGACGGCGCGGTGCATCTGGTGTTGAACACCACTGAGGGCGCGCAGGCGGTAGAAGACAGCAAATCTATCCGCTCCATCGCGCTTTTTGACAAGATCCCCTACTATACCACCGCCGCCGGTGCTTACGCCGCCACGTTGGCGATCAAGGCGCAGGCAGAGGATGAAATCGGCGTGAAGGCATTGCAGGGGTAGGAGATATACTACCTGTTGAACGCCCTGCCCTTGCCCCTTCTTACGGCGGCGGTGTAAGTTTCCGCATCAGGAAAGGTCCCACAATGTTCACGCCCGCGATAACCGGCACCGGGGTCCATACACCCCAGAATATCATCACCAATGCAGAGCTTGTCATTGCGTTCAACGCTTACGCGGATCTTTACAATGCACAGCATGAAAAAGAGATTGCGGCTGGTGATCTGGCCCCGAAGGAACATTCCTCCGAGGATTTTATTGCCAAGGCATCGGGTATCGAACAGCGCTTTGTTGTGGACAAGACCGGCATTCTCGATCCGAAAGTAATGCATCCGCTGCTGCGTCAACGCCGCGACGATGAACCCAGCCTGATGGCTGAAATGGCATTGGATGCAGCGCAAAAAGCTCTGGCGCAGGCAGGCAAGTCCGCGGCAGATGTCGATGCCGTTATCTGCGCTGCATCCAATCTGGAACGCGCCTATCCGGCAGTAGCGATTGAGATACAGGATCTGTTGAAAATCAACGGCTTCGCATTCGATATGAATGTGGCCTGCTCGTCCGCCACGTTTGGCATACAGGCCGCTGCAGACATGGTACGCGCGGGGTCGATCCGCTCCGCGCTTGTGGTCAATCCGGAGATTTGCTCGGCCCATCTGGAGTGGCGTGATCGCGATTGCCATTTCATCTTTGGCGACGTGGCGACCGCCACTCTGATCGAGCGGGCCGAAAATGCATCCGGGCCCTATTTCGAAGTCAGATCAACCCGTTGCGCGACAGAGTTCTCCAACAACATCCGCAATAACAACGGATACTTGCGCCGGTCACGGCCTGACGGGCTGGCTGACCGCCGCGACATGCAGTTCATGCAAAACGGGCGCAAAGTGTTCAAGGAAGTGTTGCCGATGGTGGCTGATCACATCGCGCGCCACATGGCCGACGAAAATGTGCAAGCCGATGATCTGAAACGGCTCTGGCTGCATCAGGCGAACAAATCGATGAATGATTTCATCGGCCGCAAAGTGCTGGGCCGCGTGCCCGAACCGGGTGAGCAGCCCAACATTTTACAAGACTACGCAAACACGTCATCGGCCGGGTCAATAATTGCTTTTTCCAAGTATTCGGACGACTTGGCCGATGGGGATCTGGGTCTGATCTGCTCGTTTGGCGCGGGATACTCTGTGGGGTCCGTGCTGGTCCAGCGCCACGTCTGACCGGCACAGCCAGTCGCCCTTGCAGCATCCTGCCGCTACATCGTAATAACACGTTATGGCAAAGCTCTATTTTCACTACTCCACCATGAACGCGGGAAAATCTACTGTGCTCCTGCAGGCTGCCCACAACTATGTGGAGCGGGGGATGGCACCGTATCTGATCACTGCGCAATTTGATAACCGCGCCGGCGACGGACGTATTGCGTCAAGGATCGGGATCGGTCAGCAAGCGGATACCTTTGCGTCCGGGGATGATCTTTTTGCAAAAATATCGGCGCGGCTGGCATCCGGTCCCTGCGCCTGCATCTTCATTGACGAAGCGCAGTTTCTGTCGCCAGATCAGGTCTGGCAACTTGCCCGTGCCGTGGATGATCTGGGGGTTCCGATCATGTGCTACGGCCTGCGCGTTGATTTTCGTGGCAAATTGTTTCCCGGTTCCGCCGCGCTGCTGGCTTTGGCGGATGAAATGCGAGAGGTCCGCACCATCTGCCATTGCGGCAAGAAGGCGACGATGGTGGTGCGTCAGGATGCAGATGGCCAAGCGTTGCGCGACGGCGCACAGGTTCAGATCGGCGGCAACGAAACGTATGTTTCACTGTGTCGCAAACACTGGCGAGAGGCCGTTGGAGACACCTAGACCGCGTTAGGCAGGGCTTCACCGGCAAAGAAAGCTTGCACATTTCTGACCACCATCCGCCCCATATCCACACGCACCTCCAACGCGGCAGTACCCAAATGCGGTAAAAGAACAACGTTATCCAGAGCACGCAGAGCGGTGGGGACCTGAGGCTCAAATTCATAAACGTCCAGCCCGGCACCCCCGATTTTGCGGGCCGCCAGAGCAGCGATAAGCGCGTCTTCCTGCACTACATCGCCGCGCGAGATATTGATCAGATGGGCGTTGGGCCGCATTGCGGCCAGAATGTCGGCGTTGATGAGATGCCGTGTCTGCGGGCTGCCGGGTACGGCCACCACAAGAATATCAACGCTGGCTGCCAGCGCCATCAGGTCTGGCATATTTTCCGCAGCAAATTCAATGTCTTTTGGGCTGCGGCTTACGTACTTGACCGACATTCCAAATCCGAAATGACACCGCCGGGCAATGGCTTGACCAATGCGGCCCATTCCGACGATCCCGACCGTTTTGCCAGACAGATGCAGGCCCAACATCTGCGTTGGATGCCAGCCTTCCCAAGAGCCTGAGCGCACCAGCCTTTCGCCTTCTGCAGCCCGCCGCGCGCTCATCAGCATCAGGGTCATTGCAATGTCGGCGGTCGCATCGGTAACAGCGCCGGGGGTATTGGTAACAGCAACATTGGCGGCGCGTGCTGCGTCAACATCGATATGGTTATAGCCAACACCAAAGTTGGCCAGAATACCGCAGCGCGGATCAGGCACATCGGCAAACACGTCGGCAGAAAAGGCGTCGCCCAGTGTGGGCATGACAGCGTCGAAATCGCGCAAGACACTGCGCAATTCCCGCGATGTCATTGGCGTGGTCTGCTGGCGCATGGTCAGATCGATACCTTCAAGCAGCGCTGTAACTTCGTCTGGCAAAGGTCTGGAAATAAATACTTTCTTCAATGCAATCTCCCTCCGACCGGCACCGGCCCATTGGGACCCACCAGCATAATCGCTCCGGAATCATCTGGCACGCCCAGAACCAGCACTTCGGACATGAAGGGCCCGATTTGCCGGGGCGGAAAGTTGACAACGGCCAGCACCTGTTTTCCGATCAGTGCAAGCGGTTCGTAAAGCACCGTGATTTGCGCCGATGTCTTGCGCAGGCCAATTTCTTCGCCAAAATCCACCCAAAGTTTAATGGATGGGTTGCGTGCTTCGGGAAAAGGTTCGGCGCGGATGACCGTACCCACGCGAATGTCGACCTTCATAAAATCCTCAAACGCGATCTCAGTCACGCGCCAGTTCCCGCGATCGGTCGCTGGCCGCTGCCACCGCACGGCGCAGCAGCGGTGCAAAGCCATGCTCTGGGTCCATCAGAACTTCCAAAGCGGCCTGTGTCGTCCCGTTGGGGCTGGTGACATTCACCCGCAATTGCGTCGGCGTC
This sequence comes from Sulfitobacter sp., assembly GCA_024636405.1. Next base: position 6,159 of record JAGXHC010000004.1, read on the forward strand.
TCGTCCGAGCCCAAAGCCAGTGCACCTGCCCCCGCCACGGTGGCTTTCGCCAGTTGCATGGCCATATCTGATGGCAACCCCTGTGCTTCACCCGCTGCCGCCATGGTTTCGATCATATGGAACACATATGCCGGGCCGGATCCGCTGACACCTGTGACTGCATCAATCTGCGCCTCATGTTGCAGCCTCACGACCTGACCCACGGCGCCCAGCAGGGTTTCGGCCTCTGCCAGTCCGGCCGCGCCTGCGTGGTTGTTTCCAATGATCGCGGTAATGCCTTGAGAGATCGCGGCGGGGGTGTTCGGCATGGCACGGACAATCGGAGTCTGCGCACCCAATGTCTGTTCAAAATAGGCAATGGTGGTGCCCGCCGCAACGCTGACGAAAAGGGTCTGAGCGTTGCCCATCTTCTTGAGCGTCGGCAGCGCTTCGGCCATCATCTGCGGTTTGACCGCCACCAGAACGATCGCTGGTGCAGGCGGCAGATCTTCATTCAGATGCACGCCTTGCACCCGGAGCCAGTCAGACGGAAACGGATCCGTCACCCAGACGGAGGCGGCGGGCAGACCGCGCGCCAGCCAACCGGCCAGCATCGCCGAACCCATTTTACCACAGCCCAACAGCACAAGACCGTCCGCCGCAATCCGGCTATCTTTCATGATCTTCCCCCAAGAATTACATTCCGGGCAAAGTGTTACGCGCGCCCGTAGGCCTCTGCAATGGCGACCTGAAGGGCATCCTTTGGCGTGCGGTTGCCCCACGCAAGCAGTTGCAAGGCGGGATAATACCGCTCCGCGCTCAGCACTGCGGCGCCGATCATTGTGTCGATCTGCTCCGGCGTGGCGTCCTGCCCGCCGCTCAGAACCAGCCCGTAGCGATAGACCATCAGTTGCTGCTCGGACCAGAAGGTAAAGGCGCCTGCCCAGCATTGGTCATTGATATCGTTCAAAAGTTCGTAGAGCAGCGGCAGCTTCTCTGTCGGCGGCTCCATCTCGAATGTGCAGACCAGCCGCAAAGTCTCGTCGTAAGCCGACCACGACAAGGTCAGAGAATAGGTTCGCCATTGACCCTCAACGGCCATCGCAATCTGATCGTCTGCGATACGGTCAAAATCCCACTCATGATGAGCTGCAAGATTTTCAACGATATCAATGGGGTGTATGTCTTCTTCAAGGTACTGCTCGGACAGGGCCATTTTGCCACCTCTTTTTATCTGTTCCAGGTTGGCGGTTAATCTCACCATTCCTAGATGCCTGCGCTATTGGACGTGGGTATTCCCATCGCCCATACAAGATATGGTGCGACCAACAGGGGGGCTCTGGCAACCCCTTTTTCTGGGGATAACCACAATTAGCGGGGGATAACCTCAACAGGTTGTGGGTAAATCTACTGCGTTCCCAATATATGGCGCTCTGACAGCCGCAGCAGAGGCATGAAGCGCAAAGCCACATCCCTCCGGTAGCTTCGGGAATGATCCTCGGGGGCCTCCAGACCAATCACACGGCGTGTCGGCGCCACAGCCGGATCACTTTTTCTTGACAGCATCCATCGCATCAAGCCGCGCTTTGAGTGCCTCGTTCTCTTCGCGCGCCTTCTGCGCCATGGCGCGCACAGCGTCAAATTCCTCGCGGGTGACAAGATCCCTGTCAGCCAACCACCGGTCCATAACGCCTTTAAATGCGGTCTCGGCCTCATCCTTGGCGCCTTGGGCCACACCCATTGCATTGGTCATCATCTGCGAGATGTCATCGAAAAATTTATTACGGGTCTGCATGTCTGGTCTCCGGTCATCAGGGTTATTCACTATATGGGGCCTGTTCGGCGTGCCCGCAAGGTTGACATCCGTTGCGCCGCAGGCTCAATCGGCGGCATGATTGCAATGCTCCCCTTCCCAGACATCTCACCCGATATCTTCAGCATCAGCCTGTTCGGAGCGACCTTCGCACTGCGCTGGTACGCGCTGGCTTATATCGCAGGCATCCTCATCGGCTGGCGGGTGGTCGTGTACACTGTTCGCAGACCACGGTTGTGGAAAAACGATACGCCCGTGATGACCCCGGCCCAGATCGAGGATCTGCTGTTCTGGGTCATTCTGGGCGTCATTGTCGGTGGGCGACTTGGGTATGTGCTGTTTTATCAGCCGGGGTTCTACCTGTCCAATCCGGCGCGCATCCTGCAGCTTTGGGAGGGCGGGATGTCCTTTCACGGTGGTGCGCTTGGCGTGATTATCGCAGGGCTGATCTATACATGGCGGCGCGGTGTCCCGATCATTTCTACGGGCGACATGGTTTGTCTGGGGCTGGCACCGGGGCTGTTGCTGGGTCGGATTGCAAATTTCATCAACGCAGAGCTCTGGGGGCGGCAAACAGACCTGGCCTGGGGCGTGGCATTTCCCGGAGAGGCGGCGCAGTTTTGCCCCGATGTGGCGGGCGTTTGCGCGCGTCACCCTTCGCAACTTTACGAAGCGCTGCTAGAAGGTCTGGTGCTGGGCGCGGTCCTGCTTTGGCTGGCATACCGGCACGGCGCGCTGAAGCGTGAAGGGCTGATCGGCGGTACTTTTCTGGTGGGTTACGGTCTGGCGCGGTTTGCAGTTGAGTTCGTCCGACAGCCTGATGCGCAGTTCGTCAGTGCGGGTAATCCACTGGGGTTGGCCTGGCATATTGGTGGATATGGGCTGACAATGGGTCAGATCCTGTCGCTGCCGATGATTGTCGTGGGATTGTTCCTTATCCTGCGGGCCAACCGACGAGCCAACCATAAGTCATGACGCTCAAGGCGCATATCGTGTCTTGCATCGAACAGGGCGGACCGATGCGACTGGACGATTATATGTCCACCTGCCTGCTGCATCCAACTATGGGTTACTACAACACCCGCGATCCCTTTGGGCGCGGCGGCGATTTTATCACCGCGCCTGAGATCAGCCAGATGTTCGGCGAACTTATTGGCCTCGCGCTGGCGCAGTCCTGGCTGGATCAGGGATCGCCTGCTCCCTTTACGCTTGCGGAACTTGGGCCGGGGCGCGGCACGCTGATGGCCGACGCCCTGCGCGCCTGCGGATCGGTGCCGGGGTTTCTTGCTGCAGCGCACATCGTGCTTGTCGAAGCGTCACCAGCCTTGCGCGCGCAGCAACGCACCACACTTGCAGCGCATGATCCTGTCTGGCTGACCGACGTAAGTGCGCTGCCGCAGCAACCGCTTTTCCTGATCGCGAACGAATTTTTCGACGCGCTGCCGATACGGCAGTTCGTGCGTGCGGGATCGCGTTGGCATGAACGCCAGATCGGGGTTGCGGACGCGGACCTGTCTTTCGGACTTGGCCCCGCCCTGCCCCAACCGACGCTGGCCGCACGTACCGAAGACACAGCAGACGGCGACCTGATCGAGACCTGTGCCGTTGCCAGCCCCATCGTGGCAACAATCGCTGAAACCATAGCAGCGCATGGCGGCGCAGCGTTGATCATCGACTACGGCGACTGGCGGTCGTTGGGTGATACGCTTCAGGCGGTACACGACCATGCGCCAACAGACCCGCTTGCTGATCCGGGACAGGCCGATCTGACCGCGCATGTTGATTTTGAGGCGCTGGCGGCGGCGGCGCAGGCCTGTGCGCACACCCGCGTCACACCGCAGGGCGTTTTCCTTGAACGGCTTGGCATCACCGCACGGGCCGAAAAACTGGCCGACGCGATGGGCGACGCGGCGCTGTCGCCGCATGTCGCCGCACATCGACGGTTGACGCACCCGTCGGAAATGGGAAACCTGTTCAAAGTGATGGCGCTCTACCGCGAAGGTACGGCCCCGCCACCCGGACTGGAGCCATGACACTCGAAATTCTCACATCTGACAGCCTGAGCCCGCTGCGACATGGGTTCTTTACCCGCCGCGGTGGTGCATCCTCCGGCGTATTCGCAGGATTGAATTGCGGGGTTGGTAGTTCGGACCAAACCGAAATCGTCGCAATAAACCGCGCCCGCGTCGCTGACGCAATGAATGTCGCGCCAGAAAATCTGCTGGGCCTGCGCCAGATACATTCCACGACTGTCGTCACGGTAGATGCCCCTTTTGCCGAGCGTCCGCGTGCGGATGCAATCGTTACAGCCACACCAGGGTTGGCGCTGTCTGTGCTGACGGCGGATTGCCAGCCAGTACTGTTCGGGGACCCCAAAGCCGGTGTGATCGGCGCGGCACATGCGGGATGGCGTGGTGCGCTTGATGGCATATTGGAGACAACGGTTGAGGCAATGCTGGCATTGGGCGCAACCCGGTCCGGTATCCGCGCCGTCATCGGACCGTCAATCAGCCAGCGCGCCTATGAGGTAGGACCGGAATTTCTGGATACCTTCATGACAGATGATCCAGAGAACGGCCGCTTTTTCGTCCAGGGCGACGGCGACCGGATGATGTTCGATTTGCCTGCCTTCGGGCTCAGCCGTTTGCGGGCGGCTGGTGTGGGCGCCGCGTCTTGGACACGGCACTGCACCTATTCAGATGCCGCACGATTCTATTCCTATCGCCGGACGACACACGCCAAAGAGGCAGATTACGGACGGCTGATCGCTGCTATCACCCTTTGATCTGGGCACAATTTGGGCAAACGCTGCCGTGTCCGCGCCCAATTGATACTGCCGAAATGGGAAACAATCGCGCAAATTCAGCAAGATTGATCGCCTGACACCTGCAAAGCTTCATGAAAATAAGGCTGATGAACAATTGGGGCGGGATTACCACAAAGTGTCTCGGATCGGCGCATATTTTCCATGAAGAATTTATCCAAATGCCCAAAACCGGCCCGAATGGCGCGTCATATTCGTTCTCAAGCAAACGGCACAAGCCGGCATAAGCAGCCTGAGAGGAAAAAGAGCCATGAAAACGAATACACGCTTCATCAAGTCCGTCGTCGCAACCGCCGCGAAGAACGACACCGTCATGCCCTGGGCCCGTGGCAGCCGCCGCGCCGCGTTCATCGCAAAGCGCAACGAAGCACCGGCGACGCGCAAGTCAGCCTGAGCTACCGACCTTTACAGACGGCAGTAGCTGTTCAATCTACCCTGACCTTCCATTTTCAGGCCCCGCACCCGGCGATTCGGTTGCGGGGCCATTGTTTTGACCCAAATGTGGCGGCAAGAGCTGGATTTGCGGAAACAGAAGCAGGGATTTGCATCAAATTGGGGTGAATATCAGCGTAAATGTTCTGAAATCTTTGACAATACGGCGGCAACGTGGCGATTTGGTCTGCATATACAAACAGAAATGACACCCTTTGGTTATTTCCGTGCTTGTCGGTGGGGGCCGACACGGATGTGACTGACCAGACAAGGTTTTCGCATGACACCTATTGCTGCTCCGACTGGCCGCCACGCCAGCCCGACCACTCCGATACGCGCATATGGCGCTCCGTCTGCAAGTCGTGCCGGTGGGCTTCAGGTTGCCCCCGTTGTTGCGAAACGCAGCTACGAGGTGGCCGCCCTGCGCGCGGACGGATCGCTCTATATTGGTCAGGATATGGCACCGGCCCTACCGCTGATTGAATCCGCATATTCAGCCTTTGCGCGCGGCACGCTGATCCAGACCACAGACGGCGACATTGCGGTGGAGGACCTGCAACCGGGCGACATGATCAACACCACGACGGGCAACGCGGCCGAGCTTGTGTGGATCGGATCCAGCACCTTTGTGCCTGCGGATGTTGGACGTCGCACGCCGCTGATCCGCATCATGGCCGACAGCTTTGGTCCCGGGCGGCCCAGCATTTCCACCACTGTGGGGCCCGCCGCGCGCGTTTTGCAAACACCGCACCGTTTGCGCGCGGATGCCGATGGCACGCGTATGCTGACACCTGTGCGGGAATTCGTGGACGGTGTAAACGTGATCGAGGTTGTGCCACCAACCCCTGTGCGGCTTTTCCATATCTGCCTGACGCGACACGCGGCGATATATGCCGGTGGCATTGAGATGGAAACGTTTCACCCCGGCGCCAATGCCGTGCGCGCAGTGCCGCATTCGATACGTGACCGATTTTTGTCAATGTTTCCGCGGATCAGCCATGTTTCCGATTTCGGCCCGCTTGCACACCCGCGGTCGCCGGATGCAGACCCTGCACCGCCTGCGTAAGCGCAAACGTGTTCAAGGGGCCGCGCTGAGCCGTTCTTCCAGCACGTCAAAGGGCACGCCGGGATCGTCCTTGGCGCCCCTTATGACAAGGCTGGTTTTGACACTGGCCACGTTTTGCGTGGTCAGGAGTTGGCCTGTCAGAAAACTTTGAAAGCTCGACAGGTCAGGCGCGACGCATTTGAGGACAAAATCCACCTCACCGTTAAGCATGTGACATTCACGCACCAGAGGCCAATTGCGGCATTTTTGTTCAAATGCGCTCAGGTCAACCTCTGCCTGGCTGGTCAAACCGACCATGGCAAAGACCTGAACCTCAAACCCCAGCCCACGCGCATCGACTTTGGCAAAATACCCCTTAATGAACCCTTGTTCTTCCAGGGTACGCACGCGGCGCAGGCAGGGAGGCGCGGAAATTCCAACACGCCGGGCCAGTTCAACATTGGTCATGCGGCCATCGGCCTGCAATTCGGCCAGAATTTTCCGATCAATCGGATCAAGCCGCGTCGCCGTCATATTTCCCCCTAACTGATTTCCGTTTCTTATAGCAGCGGCACAGTCATGCGCAATAATGTTTCGCACTCACGCAACATTGTGTCACCGAAATCCTCTAGCGGTGCAATAATCCGCTAAATTTTCTGCCGGACCCACGTCAGAACCTAGTCGACACCGTACCCCCGCAAATCCCGGCGTTGCATTGAGGGGTTTCAGCGGCGGACTGGCGTCGTTATATCGGCTCTGCTGCATTGTAGATTTCCGGGGGTGCCAGATGGCCGAGACACGCAAGACCAAAGTACTGATCATCGGCTCAGGCCCTGCAGGATACACAGCGGGCATTTATGCAAGTCGCGCGATGCTGGAACCAATCCTTGTGCAGGGGATCGAACCCGGCGGGCAGCTGACCACCACGACTGAAGTGGAAAACTGGCCAGGCGATACCGAAGTACAGGGCCCCGACCTGATGATCCGGATGCAGGATCACGCCAAGGCGATGGGAACTGAGATTATCGGTGACATCATCATGGATCTGGACCTGTCCAGTCGCCCCTTTCATGCCAAAGGCGACAGCGGCACGACTTATGTAGCCGATGCCATCATTCTGGCAACCGGCGCACGGGCCAAATGGCTTGGAATGGAAACGGAAGAAAAGTTCAAGGGTTTTGGCGTCTCAGCCTGCGCCACATGCGACGGGTTTTTCTATCGCGGGCAAGAGATCGTTGTGATCGGCGGCGGCAATACCGCAGTGGAAGAAGCGCTTTTCCTGACGAATTTCGCCTCCAAGGTAACGCTGATCCATCGCCGCGACGAATTGCGCGCGGAAAAGATTCTGATCAACCGCCTGATGAAGAACCCGAAGATCGAGCCGCTTTGGTTCCACGAACTGCATGAGGTTTACGGGACCGACAAACCACTGGGCGTCGAAGGCGTAAAAGTGAAGCACGTCAAGACCGGTGAAATAACGGACATTCCCGCAAAAGGTGTTTTCATTGCCATTGGCCATGCCCCGGCGACCGAGCTGATCAAAAACGTGCTGGAAACCCATATGGGTGGCTATGTCGTGACCAAACCCGACAGCACTGAAACCTCTGTCCCGGGCGTCTTTGCGGCCGGTGACCTGACCGATCACAAATATCGTCAGGCTGTGACAAGCGCCGGCATGGGCTGCATGGCTGCATTGGAGGCAGAACGGTTCCTGTCAGAAGTCGGCGATGACGCGGGCAAGGATATGTCGCTGCCGCTGGGATACGGCGCGGAGGTCGAGGTGGACTCCTGACGTCTGGAAGCAACCTGCCATCCCGAATGCAAATCCTACCTTTTGGGCAGACGCCGCAAAAATGGCACTGCACGCTTGATGTTTGCAGACAGTAAGCGTTAGGACGTTCGCTATCAGGCTGAGGCCCCAATACCAGATGTGAGTGACTCCATGCAGATCCCGAACCTTACGCCCATTCCCGAACTCTACGTTTCCTACGAGTCCGCTCAGAAGCTCAAAATTGAAGCTGCCAATCTGGTGAGCCATGATCTGACCCCGCGCCAGACCTGTGATCTGGAACTGCTGATGAACGGTGGTTTCACGCCGCTCAAGGGGTTCATGAGCGAGGCGGACTACACCGGGGTGGTCGATAATATGCGGCTGGCCGACGGCGGCCTGTGGCCGATGCCGATCACGCTGGATGTCTCGGAAGACTTCGCTGCCAAGCTGGAATTGGGGCAGGACATCGCCCTGCGCGATCAGGAAGGAGTGATCCTTGCGACCATGACGGTCACTGATCGGTGGGAGCCGAACAAGGCGCATGAGGCCGAAATGGTTTTTGGCGCTGACGATGACGCGCATCCTGCGGTCAATTACCTGCACAATCAGGCGGGCAAGATTTACCTTGGTGGACCGATCATCGGCATTCAGCAGCCCATGCATTATGATTTTCGCGCACGGCGCGACACGCCGAATGAATTGCGCGCCTATTTCCGCAAGCTGGGCTGGCGCCGCATCGTGGCGTTCCAGACCCGCAATCCGCTGCACCGCGCGCATCAGGAACTGACCTTTCGGGCGGCCAAGGAAGCGCAGGCCAACCTGTTGATTCACCCCGTGGTCGGCATGACCAAACCCGGTGACGTAGATCATTTTACCCGCGTGCGTTGTTACGAGGCGGTGCTGGACAAGTATCCGGGTGCGACCACCACCATGAGCCTGCTCAACCTTGCCATGCGCATGGCAGGCCCGCGCGAAGCAGTTTGGCACGGGCTGATCCGCAAGAACCACGGCTGCACCCATTTCATTGTCGGTCGCGATCATGCCGGCCCCGGCAAGAATTCTGCCGGGGATGATTTCTATGGCCCCTATGATGCGCAGGATCTGTTCGCCGAGCATCAGGAGGAAATGGGCATCGAAATGGTCGATTTCAAACACATGGTCTATGTGCAGGAACGCGCCCAATATGAGCCGAACGACGAAATCGAAGACGCGGAAAATGTGACCATCCTGAACATCTCTGGCACCGAACTGCGGCGCCGTTTGCAGGAAGGATTGGAGATCCCCGAATGGTTCTCCTTTCCCGAAGTGGTCAAGGAACTGCGCCGCACCCGCCCGCCGCGCAGCCAGCAGGGCTTTACGGTGTTCTTCACCGGCTTCTCCGGCTCGGGCAAATCCACCATCGCCAATGCGTTGATGGTTAAGCTGATGGAAATGGGCGGGCGTCCGGTGACGTTGCTGGACGGTGATATCGTGCGTAAGAATCTCAGTTCAGAGCTGGGCTTCAGCAAGGAACACCGCGATCTGAATATCCGTCGCATCGGCTATGTCGCGTCGGAAATCACCAAGAACGGTGGCATCGCAATCTGCGCGCCGATCGCGCCATATGCCACCACGCGGCGCGCCGTGCGCGAAGATGTCGAAGCTTTCGGCGCCTTTGTCGAAATCCATGTCGCAACCACCATCGAGGAATGCGAACGCCGTGACCGCAAAGGCCTTTATCAGCTGGCACGGGCGGGAAAGATCAAGGAATTTACAGGAATTTCAGACCCCTATGATGTTCCTGCAAACCCTGAGCTGAGCCTTGATACGGAAAATATCGATGTCGATAATTGCGCGCATCAGGTCCTGCTGAAGCTGGAAAGCATGGGATTGATCACCGCCTGATCCCAGTCCCAGACTGCACAAAACAGTGCGCACCCTTCGGGCTGCGTGCTGTTTTCACAGACTGGCGCGCACCGCAAGTGCTGCGCGCTTCTCAAGGTTCGCCCAACCTGCGGCCTGCGGTTTCGCGGCCCGCAGCGCAGGCAAAAGTGCCTCATACTGCACCGTGCTCGCGGCGGTGATGGCTGCTTTCAAGTCCTCAACGCTGTGGCAGATTACCATGCCGCCGGGATCGATAAATTCACCGACATTGGGACAACCCCAATAGATCGGCACGGTGTCACACAGCACCGCATCCACCAGCTTTTCCGAAAAGTAATTCGGCTCCTGCACGTTCTCGATCACCACGCTAAACCTGTATGGTGCCAGCCCATCAGCCTTGACCGCAAAGGGGGCATAGCCCCGGCCCAGCACTGCGACATCAAGCCCAGACCGCGTGACATGATTTACCATCTCGTGCCGAAGTTTATGTCCTTCGTGGTCACGTTTGGCGGAGGCGATAAGGGACATATGCCGCGACTTTGAGAGATCCAGATCGGCATATTCGGGCACCCAAGTCGTGCCGAATGGCAGCAGCAAACCATTGGGAATCGCAGCCAGCAAAGCCTCATTATAGGCCAAAACGCGAAAGAACCGCCGATATGTCCACCGCAGCATCCGCAAATGACGCGCATGGATGATCGCAGGTTCAACCACCATGATTGATACCCGCGCGCGCGTGCCCCATGAAGGCTGCACATGCATCGCCGTTTTGGGATAGACAATCAGGTGATCTGCACCCGTCAGGTCGCCGACCACCCCCTGCGCAAGCCGGTCCGGACGCCCCAAGGGCCAATGAAGATTGTCGAGCGGAAGCAGTGACAGCTTGCGGCCCAAACGCCCGCCGTAGGGCAATACTGCAAATGCCGGATCAGTCATCGGTGTCATGTGTCAGGCATGAAGACACGCCCGGACATCACGATTGCGCCTTCGCCAGATACCTTCACAGCCGTAATGGCACCGCGAGGACCCAGAACCTCTACATCTGCCTGACCCGGTCGGCCCATTCCCTGACCCTGACGCGCGATAAACCGGTTCGTCTGGATCAGCCCCCGCTCCCAAAGATACGCGGCCATTGCACCTGTTGCAGAGCCGGTAAATGGATCTTCTGGTGGGCTTGGCGGTACCATCAACAGCCGCGCCTGGGTCCCTGCGTTTTGCCCTGCACCGTCCAGCGCCACCCAGAAGGGTTCCATCACGTCGATGCCATCTGCGCTGACCTGCTCGGCATAGGCCCGCAGACCTTCCGGGTCCAACCGCAGGCGCCCAAGTATTTCGGCATCACGCACGACCGTGATACAAAACGGCAGTCCGGTTGAAACGATCTGCGGCATGGCCACAATATCCGCCGCTGTAATCCCGCCCACAGCAGCCAAAACCGCGGGCGCGACCTGCTGACCAAAGATCGGTGCCATCTGCGTCATGGTGATCCTGGGCCCGTTGACATCCACCGCGATGACACCGGCCTTGGTTTCAAGCGTCAGAGGGCCATTGCCAATTATGCCACGGTGCCGCAGCGCTGCGACCGTGGCGATGGTCGGGTGCCCGGCAAAGGGAATTTCACGGCTGGCAAGGTAATATTTCACCAAAAGGTCGGCGATATCCGAAGGGCCGGTAAACGTACACTCAACCAATGACGTTTCGCGCACATACTTCAAACAGACCTGATCCGCGAGCACCGCACCGCCGTGCACAACCGCACAACCATTGCCGCAAAAGGCACGGTCACTAAAGGCATCAACCCAGTCAAAGTCAAATTGCATCGCTGCCTCCAACCGCGAAAAAGGCCGCGAGACGTGCTGCGGCCTTTGCGTTCATTGCTTCTCAGACCGGGCGACGGCGTCCTGTCGTCAATGCACCAGAACGGGCGCGTAGTCATGTTCGCGCGCCAACGCAAATGCCAATTTGCAATCGCCCACCAACGCCAGTTGTTGACCCTGCGCATCGTGCACGGCGTAAAGTTGCTTTAGCCCTTCAGCCTGGTCGCGCACTTCGCGCGGAAGGTCCGAAACCGCAATGGTTTTGACGTAAACCGTGCGGGCGTCATCAAATGCGTTCATATCATGCATAACCCTTACCCCTTTTTGATCGTTATTTTCTGGATCATCGTTTCCGGTTTGGCACGCGTCAGATCCACATGTAGCAGACCGTTTTCCATCAGTGCTTCACCGACATCCACGCCATCAGCCAACACAAAGGATCGCTGAAACTGGCGCGCTGCAATGCCACGGTGCAAAAATATACGCCCGCCGTGGTCGTCGCTTTGCCTGCCACGGATTACCAGTTGGCGGTCCTCCACCGTAATGGAAAGGTTGTCCTCGGCGAACCCGGCCACAGCCAGCGTGATCCGGTAGCTCAGCTCCGAAGTCTGTTCTATGTTAAAGGGCGGATACCCCTCATTCCCTGCCTTTGCGGTGCGTTCAAGCACCCGCTCCAACTGTTCAAACCCCAACATATGCGGGGATGAACCAAGCGTCATTTTCGTCATGCGACACGTCCTTTTTACGTCAAGCGACAGTCAGATCAATGGTCCCGATATGGCGACCTTCTGGGATAAATATGGGGGTGCACAGGCTTTTACGCAAGGGCTATGCCTGATACGGCAAGCGGCCTATATTGCGTGACCACTACGGAAACGGAATCACACTGCAATGAATGCGCCATCAGATCTATCTATGAAGAACGACGATGTATTGCGCGTCGAATTGGCCGTGTTTCGCCGTGAACATCGTGATCTGGACGAGGCGATTCATGCCTTGGTCGAAAAGGGCACCGCCGATCCGCTCACCTTGCAACGCCTGAAAAAGCGTAAGCTGCGTCTCAAGGATCTCATTGCACAGATCGATGATCGCCTGACCCCGGACATCATCGCCTGACCCCCAAATGCGTGATCCGTGCGCGAACCGCGCATTGCCACCCATCGCCGGACAGCTATAGTGCGCCCTCCATTCCATCCCGAAAGGCCACGCTTCATGACTTCCCCGCCTGTTGGCATCATCATGGACTCCCAGTCCGATTGGACAACCATGCGCGAGGCTGCCCGCCTTCTGGATGAACTCGAGATCCAATTTGAGGCACGTATCGTCTCTGCCCACCGCACCCCGGACCGTCTGTGGGAATATGGAATGTCCGCCGTGGCCCGTGGCCTTCAGGTTATTATCGCAGGTGCCGGCGGGGCGGCACATTTGCCGGGTATGATGGCATCCAAAACCCGGATCCCGGTGATCGGCGTGCCGGTTCAAACCCAAGCGCTGTCCGGGGTCGATTCGCTTTATTCCATCCTGCAGATGCCGCGCGGCTTTCCGGTGGCCACCATGGCCATCGGTGCGGCGGGTGCCGCCAATGCTGCTTTGATGGCCGCCGCTATCCTTGCGTTGCAAGACGATGCAATCGCTGCGCGTCTCGACGCGTGGCGCGCGGCATTGTCCGCTTCTATTCCGGAGACACCCCTTGATGACTGACCCCTTGCAGCCCGGCAGCACAATCGGGATCCTTGGCGGTGGGCAGCTTGGCCGTATGCTGTCGGTAGCGGCGGCGCGGCTTGGCTTTCGAACCCACATTTTTGACCCCGGCACCAATCCGCCGGCCGCGGATACCGCCCATAGCCTGACCACGGCGCCTTATGACGATCACGCCGCCCTGACCGTTTTCGCCCAAGCGGTTGATGTGGTCACCTATGAATTTGAAAACGTCCCCACCGCTGCGCTTGATGTGATTGAGGCAATCATACCGATCCGGCCAGGCCGCGACGCATTGCGTATTTCGCAGGACCGGTTGACGGAAAAGACGTTCCTGCAGGATCTTGGCTTGCGGGTCGCGCCGTTTGCTGACGTGCCCGATATCGGCGCGCTCGACGCGGCTATTGCCCGAATTGGCTGCCCTGCCATTCTGAAAACCCGCCGCTTCGGCTACGATGGCAAAGGCCAGTCGCGGATCATGTCACCGCAGGACGTCAACGCCGCTTTCGCAGATATGGCCGACACACCCGCGATCCTCGAAGGTTTCGTGGACTTCAGCCTTGAGGTTTCGGTGATAGCCGCACGCGGGCTTGGCGGCGACGTCGCCTGTTTCGATCCCGGTGAGAATATCCACCGCGACGGTATTCTGCACAGTACCACCGTGCCATCCCGTCTTACCACAGCACAACGCACCGACGCCGTTCTATTGGCTGCTAAGATACTCAATGCTCTGGAATATATCGGCGTTCTCGGCGTAGAGCTTTTTGTCACATCGGAAGGTCTGATCGTGAATGAAATCGCCCCTCGCGTCCATAATTCCGGCCACTGGACTCAGAATGGTTGCGCTATTGACCAGTTTGAACAGCATATTCGTGCGATCATCGGCTGGCCGCTTGGCGACGGCAGCCGCCACGCCGATATCGTCATGGAAAACATCATCGGTAACGACGTGGACCGCTTGGCTGAATTTGCTTCGCGACCCGATACCGCAATTCACCTCTATGGCAAAGCGGACACCAAACCGGGCCGAAAGATGGGCCACGTCAACCGGATCATGCGCTGACTGCTTCCAAATGGACCAAAATCCCCGCCGGAGGCATCCGCGATTTCAGCCTGTGAAACGATCAGCGATAGCACCCGACATATAAGAAACTCGCCCCTGCACAAATGTCGCGGCCACCCGCCGGGTTGCGGCATCGACGACCACGAAATCAGCGCGCAGACCGGGCCGCAATTGCCCGCGATCCGCCAGCCCCAGTATCTGCGCGGGCCCGGACGAAACCAACGCCCAGGCCTGCGC
>JAGXHC010000164.1 GCA_024636405.1 Sulfitobacter sp.
GCCGAAGTCCACCTTTACGCTGGTCTATGCCAACCGCGCCGTGAACACGATTATGTTCCGCGAGGAACTTGAGGACCTGAAGAACACGTACATGGGACGCCTGACAATCATCCACATGCTTGAATCCGGTCAGGACATTGACCTGTTCACCGGGCGCGTGGATCTGGACAAATGCGCGCTTCTGTTCAAGCTTTGGATTGATGTCAAAAGCATCGATACCGCGTTTATCTGTGGGCCGGAACCGATGATGCTGGCCATCGCGGAATCGCTTAAAACCCACGGGTTAGAGCCTGATCAGATCAAGTTTGAACTCTTTTCCGAAAGCCAGCAGGGTCAGCTTGCAAGACAGGAAATGGCCAAGCGCAGCGAAGGCCAGAGCGGCACAGACGTCACAGTCATCATCGACGGTGCACGCCGCAGCTTTACCATGTCCAAGGGGCAATCGGTTCTTGAAGCCGCGCTTGCCAACAGTCTTGACGCGCCGTTCGCCTGCAAGGCCTGGGTCTGCTCAACCTGTATGGGTAAGGTGATCGAAGGCGAAGTCGAAATGCTGAGCAACCACGCTCTTGAGGATTACGAGGTAGAGAACGGCTATGTCCTGACCTGCCAGAGCTATCCGATCTCGGACAAGATCGTCATCGACTACGACCACCATTAAGGAGCCATCATGCGCGACGTAAGCAGTTTTGCCGCCGGTCAATGGATCAAGCCGGATGCGGGGGCGCGCGATATTGCCAGTGCCATCACCGGCGATGTGATCGCGCAGGCAGGCAATGACGCGCTGGACGTACAGTCGATGCTGGGTTTTGCGCGCGATGTGGGCGGTCCGACGCTGCGTGCGCTGACATTCCACGACCGGGCGCGCATGCTCAAGGCGCTGGCGCTGCACCTGCGCGAACATCGGCAATCGCTTTATGATCTGTCTTTCGATACCGGGGCGACACAGTCCGACCATTTGATTGATGTGGACGGCGGTATCGGCACCATGCTCGTTTTTGCGTCCAAAGGGCGCCGGGAAATGCCGGATGCGCATGTTTTTCTTGATGGCCCAGCCGAGCAGTTGGGCCGCACCGGTGCATTTATGGGGCGTCACGTCTGCACGCCGCTTCAGGGCGTTGCAGTTCACATCAACGCTTTCAACTTCCCTGTCTGGGGCATGTTGGAAAAGCTTGCGCCGACCCTGCTGGCCGGGGTGCCCGCCATCGTAAAGCCTGCGACGGCGACCTGCTATGTCACCGAACATTGTGTGCGATTGATAATGGACAGCGGCCTCGTGCCCACAGGTGCGCTGCAATTGGTAAGCGGTGGTTTGGGCAACATGCTGGATCATCTAGATGGTCAGGACGCCGTTGCCTTTACCGGATCGGCTGAAACGGCGACAAAGCTGCGCGCAAACCCGCGACTGCTGCAACGGTCCGTGCGTTTCGCCTCTGAACAGGACAGCCTGAACGCCTCTATACTTGGGCCGGATGCGACGTCAGGCACCCCGGAATTTGACCTTTTCATAAAAGAGGTCCAGCGCGAGATGACGGCAAAGGCCGGACAGAAATGCACCGCCATTCGCCGAATCATGGTGCCGCATTCACAGGTAGATGCCGCGATCGCAGCCATCAGCAAGCGTTTGTCAAAGATCACGATCGGCGATCCAAGGTCTGAGGCGACAGGCATGGGCGCGCTGGTGTCGCAGGCGCAAAAGCGTGACGTGCTGGAAAAATCCGCGCTGATCGGTGCCGAGGCGGAGCGCGTTTTCGGCGATCCGCAGAATTTTACCGTCACCGGCGCGGACCGCGAAAAAGGCGCATTCGTGCCGCCGATGTTGTTCCATTGCGCTGATCCTGACAGCGCCGAGCGTGTCCATGATACCGAAGCGTTTGGTCCCGTTGCCACGATCATGCCCTACCGCGATTTGGGCCATGCAATCGCCTTGCTGAACAGGGGCAAGGGATCGCTTGTTGCCTCCATCATCACCCATAGCGGCGACGTGGCGCGGCAGGTGGTCCAGGGCGCGGCGGCATTTCACGGCAGGCTTTACTTCAACAACCGCGACAGCATGGCAGACGCGACAGGCCACGGCGCGCCGCTACCGCATATGGTGCACGGCGGCCCCGGACGCGCAGGCGGAGGCGAGGAGTTGGGCGGCATTCGCGGGGTCATGCATTATATGCAGCGCACCGCCGTGCAGGGCAGTCCCGATATTCTGACCGCTATCGGCAAGCAATGGGTGCCGGGGGCCACAGAAATTGCCGACAGGGCGCATCCCTTTACCCGCACTTTCACCCAACTTGAAGTTGGAGAGACGTTCCACTCACCCTCCCGGACAGTCACGCTGGAGGACATTGAGACGTTTGCGCATTTCACCGGCGACACCTTCTATGCGCATATGGACGACGAAGCAGCGCGGGCAAATCCGTTCTTTCCGGGGCGGGTGGCGCATGGTTATCTGCTGCTGAGCTTTGCCGCTGGCCTGTTCGTTCAACCCGATCCCGGCCCGGTGCTGGCCAATACCGGGCTCGACAATCTACGATTCATGGCGCCGGTAGAGGCCGGTGACAGCATCAAGGTGCGGTTGACCGTCATGTCCCGGACACCGCGTACCGAAGAATATGGCGAAGTGCGCTGGCATGTGACGCTGTCCAACCAGAAAGAGGATGCAGTCGCGGAATATGAGCTGCTGACCATGAATGCTGTCTGAAGACCTCGCTGCCGCCAAAAGCGCGCTGGTGGCGTTGGGCAATCAACGGGTGTGGTCGTTGATGTTCACGCTTTTTGGCGATCTGGCGCAGGGTGAAAGCGATGTGATTGAGGGCCCGGTGCTGTCGGCGGTTATGGCCGGTCTTGATATTCGACCAGAGGCGGCGCGCGTCGCCTTGCACCGATTGCGCAACGATGGCTGGATACACTCCGCCAAACATGGGCGGATCAGCCGTCACAGCCTGACGGCAAAGGCGCGGACAATCAGCGCCGCGGCGAGCCCGCGCATTTACGCGCCCCCGCAGGGCGATTGCGACCGCTGGCAGTGCGTCATGACCCAGAATGCCGGGCCCGACGACATTGCCAAGATGGGTAAACTGGGCTTTGTCGCCCTCATGCCGCGCATCTTTGTAGGGCCAATGGATGCCAGGCCGCCCAAATCGACGCTGGTATTTGCCGGGGGTGCCGTGCCTGACTGGTTGCGCGAACAGCTCCGCGCAGAGGATCTGTCGGCTGAATACGCACTGCTGCACAATGCACTTGCCAGATTGCGCGACAGCCTTGGTGACGGCAGCACGTCATTGCGTCCGCTGGACGTCGCCGTGCTGCGGTGTCTGATCGTACATAATTGGCGGCGGCTGGTGCTGAAACGCCCGCCGCTTCCCACGGCGCTGCAGCACCCGGATGCCGCAGAACACCGTTGTCATCTTGTTGTCGCTGACCTGCTCGCTCGCTTGCCCCGGCCCGCGCTGCACGATCTTGCGCCCCGGTCGTAATTGCACAATCACACTGCCACTTAACCAGTTCACAACGCGTGCTTTCCCAAAGCTTGCAACCGCGATATAGGAAAGCCATGACAAACAAACTTTATCAAAACGATCTTCCGGCTGACCTCGATCTGGGGCCGGTCGTTGCTATTGACTGCGAAACAATGGGGCTTAACCCGCATCGTGACCGGCTGTGCGTCGTGCAACTGTCCGGCGGCGATGGCAACGCACATCTTGTTCAGATCGCCCAAGGCCAGACTGAGGCGCCGAACCTTTGCGCATTGTTGGAAAATCCGCATGTGCTGAAGCTTTTTCATTTTGGTCGTTTCGACATTGCCGCGATGCTGAATGCCTTTGGCGCGGTGGCAGCCCCCGTTTATTGTACCAAGATCGCAAGCCGTCTGATCCGCACCTACACAGACCGTCACGGGCTTGCCAAACTGCTACAGGAACTGCTGGGGATCGACATTTCCAAACAGCAGCAATCCAGTGACTGGGGGGCTGCGACGCTGACCAATGCGCAGATAGAATATGCTGCCTCGGATGTTTTGTACCTGCACAGATTGCGCGATGAATTGAATAAGATGCTGGTGCGCGAAAGCAGGATGGACATCGCGGAGGCCTGTTTCGCTTTTCTGCCCACCCGTGCCAGGCTTGATCTTGAAGGCTGGCCGGAAACCGACATTTTCGCGCACGTATGACCACGCCGTTCCTTGATACTGCCCGCCGGGTGATCCGCACAGAAGCCGACGCGCTGCTATCGCTGGCTGACGGGTTGGACAACCGGTTTCGGGATGCCATCGACATCCTGAACGCGGCACGTGGGCGGGTGATCGTCACGGGCATCGGTAAATCAGGTCATATCGCCAACAAAATTGCAGCAACGCTGGCCAGCACTGGCACCCCGGCACAGTTCGTTCATCCGGCAGAGGCAAGTCACGGTGATTTGGGCATGATCACCCGCGATGACGTGGTGCTGGCGATCTCAAACTCCGGGGAGGCGCCGGAGCTTGCCAATCTCATCATCTATTCACGGCGCTACGCCATCCCCCTGATCGGGATAACCAGCCGACCCGACAGCGCGTTGGGCAGCCAATGTGACGTGGTGCTGGAACTGCCGCAACTGGCAGAGGCCTGCGGCACCGGCGTTGTGCCCACCTGTTCGACCACCATGACGCTGGCAATGGGTGACGCACTGGCCGTGGCCTTGATGGAGAACCGTTCTTTCACTTCCGAACATTTCCGCAACTTTCATCCGGGTGGCAAGCTGGGCGCGGCGCTGAGCCGGGTGCGTGATCTGATGCATGTGGGCGATGCCTTGCCGCTTGTAACGCTTTCAGCGCCAATGCCCGAAACCCTCAGGGAGATGGGTAAGAAAGGGTTCGGCACGGTCGGCGTTACCGATGATGCCGGCCTGTTGCGCGGTATCATCACGATGGGCGACCTTAGCCGACACATGGACGGATTGATGTCGATGACCGCAAGTCAGGTCATGACCGCTTCGCCAGTCACGATTGATCCCGATGCGCTCGCGGAAAAGGCCGTCGGGATAATGAACGCGCGCAAAATCACCTGTCTGCTGGTGATCGACCCACAGGGTAACGGCAGCCCGGCCGGGCTGCTGCATATCCATGACTGCCTGCGCGTCGGGTTGGGGTGATCGGCCATGCACGCGGATCGCTATTCCCGGATGGTCGCGTGGCTCAAGGTCTTGTTTCCGCTGATGGCTCTGGCGTTGCTTTCCACATTGTTCTTGCTGTCTCGGGCGATTGATCCCGGCGCTTCCATCCCATTCGCAGACAAGGAAATTCAGGAACGACTGCGCGATCAACAAGTCACTGGCCCGTTCTTTTCCGGCACGACGGCCGACGGCGACCTAATCTCTTTTTCAGCAGAGAAACTGACAACGCCGCAGGGGCAACTGGGTGCGAACCAAGCGATCGAAGTGCGTGCCGAGCTGGATCTTGCTGATGGCGCGCTGATCCGGCTTCAGGCATCAAACGCCAGTTTTGACATGGTGGGCAATCGTGTCGACCTCTCCGGTGATGTCGTTATCACCACCTCCACCGGGTACCGCGTGGTTTCGGACAATTTGACGGCGCGCATGTCCGAGCTGGATGTGCGATCACCCGGACCGGTTGAGGCAGTCAGCCCCCTGGGAAAGCTGAACGCCGGCGCCATGACACTGAGCGCGCCAAAACCGGGCGATCCCGCCCAATTGATTTTCACAAACGGTGTGAAGCTGATATACAATCCGAAACAGTCAGAAGAGTAAGATATCGTGAAACATTCAGGTCTTTTTCTGTTGCCGCTCCTTTTGCTTCTGTCGGCGGCACCCGTTCTTGCGCAGGGCGCAAGCGTGGCATTTGGAACCATCCGTCAGGACACCAGCCTGCCCGTCGAGGTGACGGCAGACGATCTGTCTGTGGATCAATCGACAGGCACCGCGATTTTCACCGGCAACGTCAAAATCGGCCAAGGCGAAATGCGCCTGTCTGCCGCGCGCGTTAGCGTGGTTTACCGTGCTCAAAACAAGGGGATTGCCCAGCTTGAGGCGACGGGTGGCGTAACTCTGGTGTCTGGTGAAGATGCCGCCGAAGCCGAGCGGGCAGATTACAATATCGACGATGGCACGATTGTCATGAAAGGCAACGTCCTGCTGACACAGGGCGCAAGCGCGCTGAGTGCAGACACCATGAGCATCCAACTGTCCGACGGCACCGCGCGCATGTCGGGCAACGTCAAGACGATCCTGCAAACGGGCAGCGGCAACTGATGACAGCGCCCGACCTCAAGATCGCGGGCGGCGATGTTGGGCTGCGCATCGATCATCTGCGCAAATCCTATCGCAAGAAAATCGTGATCCGCGACTTTTCCATGACCCTGGATCGAGGAGAGGTCGTCGCCCTGCTTGGCCCTAATGGGTCCGGCAAGACCACGACCTTTTATGCGGTCGCCGGGCTGGTTACGCCCGAAGGCGGCACCGTGATCGTTGATGGTAAGGATGTCACAACCCTGCCGATGTACCGCCGGGCGCAACTGGGTATCGGCTATCTACCCCAGGAGATGAGCATTTTCCGCGGCCTGTCGGTACAGGATAACATCAGCGCGATTCTTGATATCTCCGTGAAGGATCGACACAAACGCCGTGCCCAGCTTGAACAATTGTTGTCGGAATTCTCTATCGAACATCTACGCCGTGCGCCTGCTCTTGCACTGTCGGGCGGCGAGCGTCGCCGCGTGGAGATCGCCCGCTGTCTTGCCGCGAATCCCAAATACCTGCTGCTTGATGAACCATTTGCCGGCGTTGATCCGATTTCGGTGGGGGATATACGCGAACTGGTTTCGGATCTGAAGAATCGCGGCATCGGCGTGCTGATCACCGATCATAATGTCCGGGAGACACTGGAAATCGTCGACCGTGCCTATATCCTGCACGAAGGAAGAGTGTTGATGTCAGGCACCCCTGACGAGGTCGTGCAGAATGAAAATGTCCGGCGCGTGTATCTTGGTGACAATTTCCGCATCTCTTGAAATATTGCACAACTTTGTTTCCAAATTTGCGGCGTCCGGCGCTGTGCACACCATTGACTTTTGAGCGCTATTTTGGCCTGATCAGGGAATGGTGACACTGCGTTCCTGTTTGATCCCTCATCGACCATCTCGCGATGGCGAGGCTGATAATAGCCTGAGCGCAGCACCATATTCCCGCATCTGAATGTCCCGGAAGCCGTAGTGGCGGTCCGTCTGGCGATGTTCGGAAGCTTAATAAAGAGGTGAATAAATGCGGTACCAAATCAGCGGCAAACAGATCGACATTGGTGAAGCACTGCAAACGCACGTCCGGACCGAAATGGGCGAAGCAGTGAAAAAATATTCTGAGCGTCCTATTGACGCACAGGTCGTATTTTCAAAGTCGGCGCATGAATTTGTCTGTGAGGCAACGGTGCACCTGTCCACCGGGCTTACGGCTGCTGCAAAGGCGCATGATACTGATATTTATGGTGCATTCGACGCCTGCAATGAAAAGATGGAAAAACAGCTGCGCCGCTACAAGCGTCGGTTGAAAGATCACCACAAGGAACGCGTCGAACCGGTTGAACTTCTGGGCGCGTCCTCCTATATCCTCGCCTCAGAAAGCGATTCTGACACGCAGGAACCTGACAGCCTCCAACCCATGATCATTGCTGAAATGCAGACCAACATCGCAACGTTGTCTGTGGGTGAAGCGGTCATGCACATGGAGCTTGCAGGGGCGCCGGTGCTGATGTTTCGCAAAGAAGGCAAAGACGCACTGAACGTCGTATACCGCCGCGAAGATGGCAACATAGGCTGGATCGATCCGGCATAACCCACCCGGCAGAAAACGCCGCCAGCGGAGCAGAACGAGCAGAATGGATTTTGCCAAACTACTCAAGCCCGAGGCCGTAAAGGTTCTCACGTCGGCCTCCAGCAAAAAGCGGCTGCTGCATGACATCGGCGAGCTGGCGCATCAGGCTTATGGCCTGACCGCCAGTGCAGTTGTCGACGCCTTGATGGTGCGCGAATCGTTGGGGCCTACTGGTGTAGGGCACGGGGTGGCGTTGCCGCATGCGCGTCTGGAAGGCCTGAAAAGCGTCGTCGGGGCCTTTGTGTTGCTCGACAAGCCGATTGATTTTGCATCCGTGGATCATCAGCCGGTCGATATCGCATTCGCCCTTTTCGCGCCGGAGGAAGCCGGTGTGGAACATCTCAAGGCGCTGGCGCTGATTTCGCGGACTCTGCGGGATCCTGCGACCTGTACCAAACTGCGGTCGAACCCCGATCCCGCCACGCTTTATACCATTCTGACAGAAGCGAAGAACGTGAAGGCCGCCTGACCGCAGAGCCGCTTAGCGCCAGCTATCAAACCCGAAGGTCACATAGTCGCGCTGATAGGCATCAGCCGCCAGCGCCTCGATCTCGTCATCATAGATCTCGGCCAGCGTGAACGGCCCCGATGGCTCGCGCGGCGGCAATTCCGGCGCATTTGGACGGCCGACGGCCTGCGCCAAGTCTATCAGTTCATCGGCCATATCCGCTTCGCGGATAATGCGGTCCGGCAATGTCAGTTCACCGAATCCCATGACCGCCTGCGCCTGGCTGCACCACGCGGCATCCACCCGGATTGCTGTTTGCCCGGCAAGGTTACCTTTGAGAAATTTCAGGAACGCGGTAAATGCCAAACGGTGCGCGGCCACATCATACGACGCATCCGGCCCACCTGCGGGCAGCGGCAACTTGTAACGGCGGATCATGGTCGCGCGCAACTGTGCGAAACTGCCTTTGTCAGTCGTCAGGATATGGCGGCAAAACGCCTCATGCGCGCGGTCCACGGGATGACGCAGCACTGTAAAGCTGCGGAGTCCCTTATGTTTGCGTTTCCATTGTCTCAGATCTTTTTGTGTCATCTTTTTCAACAGGTCCCCGCGCCGCACCCCGTCCAGCGCCGCTAACCATCCGGTAACTTGCGCTGTGGGGCCCCCATTGATCGGCAGGAACAGCAACGCGGTTTCTGCCGCGGCGACGTAGGACGGAACATTCGGACCGCGCCGCGGTTCAAAGTTGGGCGTGCGGGTCAGATCAAAACGGTCCAGACGCGATAATGCCGCCAGCATCTCGTCATAGTTTCGCACCTTCTCCGAAATCGGGCTGGGGTTCTGTTTTTTCAGGTTCTTGTCCAGACCTTCCAACCGGGCGGAAACACCGAGATATTGTGCCAGCCCATTCATCACCTCGACGTTTTGCAGGTCTTCATAAGAAACGTAAAACGCCGTTTGCCCGCCAACCTGCAGCCGGTTCAACAGCGTGATCTGGAATGCCTGCAAAGCCTCAAGGTGCGATGCGAATTCGTCCGCGTCAAATTCTGCCTGCGCGGCCTTATGGGCCTTGGCATCCGTCAGCTTCCACTGGCCCGTTGCCTGCGCGATCTTCCAACTGACATAGCTGTCCACGGGATTGCGCGTCAGCACGATCTTGGCGCATTTGGGATCATCGACGATGGCGTCAAACACGCGGGGATCGTGATCGTGGAAATAGCGAAAACCTGCCAAATGGGGCGCGCTGCGCACCGCATTCAGCAGCACCATCGGATCCTTGTCGCGGGTGGCGTGGTCTACTCCAAGGATGGGCTCATTGTGCGGATAGCCAATAAAGAAGGGATTAAACGCCTCGCCGTGGCAGGTAACTCCGTCAAACCCATTCAGGTTCGCCTCCAGAAAATTGGAGCCGGTGCGCATTTCTGCAAACACAACGAAACTTTCAAAATGGGGCATGGATCACCGTACCAGATAGGGTTTTTTGTGGGTCTTGGGGTTGGCCGCCAAACCGCGCTCCACCGGAAAATCACCCATCAGATAGGGGTGCATCCCCTGATTCTTGAGGTTTTGCAGGAATTGACCAAATCCTGTGAGGTCGATCATCGTCGGAGCCTCGCTGAGACGGCGCAGCTTGGTGCGTCCGATCTCGTCCAGAATACCCTGTAGCGGCTCCATTGGCGCTTCGATAAACTCAGCCATGCTCCATATCCGCACGCGCGCCTTGGTGAAGGGTGACCGCAGTACGTCCATGTGATCGCTTTCGATCTTTTGCAGCATGGCCGCAGTTTTGCGGATGTCCGCGAAGTCCAGATTGGACCGGAACAGCGGCACCGCCCAAGCGCCTGTAATGACAGAGACCTGCGCGTTGGGATCCTTGGTAACGCGCCAATTGATGATTTGATTGTCGTTCGGGCCAAACTGGAAACACTGCCGCTCGCCGCGCGTGTTCCAAATCAGATTGGTCAGAAAAGCATTGCAGTTATAGTCCCGCAGCACCGCCGAATTGCTGAGCGCCCCGTTGATCGCTTTTTGCCGGTCTGCGTAATGCACGCCGTCAGGTGCAAACAGGTGCCCATGCACCCGCGCGCCCGTCGCCTTGGCAAGCCATGGTTCAAAGTCCTCGAACAGTTCCGCAAAGCCCTGAAACATTGAGTAAGGCGCGGCGGTCACACCATTTTCCCAATCTTCATTGGGAAAACGGCTTTGCATATAAAGTCCTGAACGGCCCCTTGTCCGTCGCTCCACCGCCTTGGCAAAGATGCGGTCGATCTTACCGGGATTCGGTTCGGTCTTTTTCATCGCGCTTGCCGCGTCGGTCAGAAACGCCTCATACAGACGGTCGGCAAAAGGCCAGATCTTGCGCGCCACAAAACAGTCAGACCGCCGCAGCAATTGCAGATGGTCGTCGTAGAATATGTGCGGTTTGCCCTGAAAGTCGAATTTTGACAACGTCAGTGACCGGCTTTCCACTTTGGTGGAATATTGCCTCACCAAGGTCTGGAAATAACTTTCATCCGGAATCCAGACCTGTCGAAAATATTTGTCATACGTCGGGCGTTCCGGATCTTGCAATATCGCCGAAAGCGTCCGGCGCGTCAGGCACCACCACTGCGATCCCATGTGCGGCACGATCCCGTTCGGCATCTTGCGCTTTAGGTTGAACTTGCGTTGAAATTCCACTGCGCGGTCAAACAGATAACGGTTCTTCTTCCATGAAAACGGAAACCGTAGGGTGAACCGTTCTTCATCCAGACCACCGACTGTCCAAGGGACATCCGCCGTTGTGGCGCTTTCGATGAAATCAATTCGCGGTCGCGCCTCCAGATATTCCATCAGCTCTTGAACTGGACGCAAGGGCAGACACGACCCGGAGGCCAGATAAACATGCCGCACCTCCGGAAAGGACGCCAGCATCAGTTCCGATGCGGCCTGTGACGCGGCCACAATCCCCCAAGTTCCCCATTCGCAACGAAATCGTTCGCTGAAATGCAGGTTTGGCACATCTGACAACGCATTAACAAAAGTGGTGTAGGTCTTGCGGGACACGCCCTTGTCCACATGGATCACCACAGGACATCCCGCCGCTGACCAGTGTCGCGCGACCTGTTCCGCACGGCCCAGTGCGGTATGAACCAGCATGACGATCCCGACGCTCATGCCCAGTTGCCCTTGGACATCAGCCCCAAAATCTCAAGCTGGCGCCAGTTTATGTATCGCTCGGACCATTTACACCAAAGCTGTGGATCGTCCTTGAGCTGTTCAGCATAGGCTTTGTATTCGACCGAGCCCGCATAATGCTGCGCGCGCTCCAACTCCTCCGCCGCCTTGGCGCCGAAGGTGTCGATGAACTTTGCATGCAACAGGACCCCGGACGCCTTTTCACCACCCCATTCGTCGTAAACCTGATTAAGGCCACGCGGCAGCAGCATATGGGTAGAGCTGACGTAGGCATACCGCTTGTCCCATTTCACCAGCGGCACCTTGTTCAGCGCCGGCGCTTTTTCAGGGGTGTCGGGGAAAAACACCCGCGCCCGCGGACCGCCCTGAATCCAGAGGTTAGTAAACAGGTGGTTGCGCGAAATGCTGTAATTTCCACTGTCGAACCACGATGCGATTTCAATCGGATCTTGACCCGCATGGTAAGGCTGCTCATCAAGCCGTCCCTTGGGGTACATATCCAACAGCATGGCAGAGAATGATTTGATTGACGACGCATCGAGCCAGTCAGTCAACGCCCTCAACGGCCGCGTGTCGCAGAATGGATATACAAGAAACTCATCCGGATCGACCGTCAGCGCCCAGTGTCCGTGGGCATATTTCATCTGTAGCCAGTTCAGCCAATCAACCCCAAAGCGTGACCGCTTGTAGCTTGCTTTGGTGCTCCAGACTGAGACGTCAGACTGATCGGCCAGATAATCCAACGACCCATCTGTGCTGTCATTGTCCACGAAAAAGAAATGCCCCACCCCCATCTCGCGGTAGTATTGAAGGAAATAGGGGAGCCGGATCCGTTCATTTCGTTGAGTGCAGAAGACAAGCAGATCGTCCGCCCGGATCTGACCCGTTCGGTTGGCAACACGTTTTAACTCCCGCCGCTTGCGAAAGGCGCGAATGCGCCAACGCTTGCGCTGAAGCCTCAGTCGATATGACTGGATAATGCCCAAAAACCGCCCTCTACCTGCGCATTCCTGCCGTTCCCTACGGCGCTATCAGGTTAACCTTAACACGACCTTGAAATGGTCTGTCCAAGTTGTTTGCCTGAATCTGACACTGCTTTGCGGATTATACCCGTTCTTTTGCCAGTTCTTTATGGTGTTTAACCACAGGTGGCTGTCGGAAACAGAGGCATAATCGGCTTTGTTACCTACGATTTCATGCAATACTGGCAAATCGTTGCACAAAACACGCGTGCCCAGCATCAAAGCCTCGATCGGAGGCAGGCCAAAACCTTCGGC
The DNA here is from genome assembly GCA_024636405.1 of Sulfitobacter sp. The sequence continues at coordinate 12,751 of JAGXHC010000164.1, forward strand.
ATGACTTGGAAACAGCAGTCCCGATGAAGTGGCGATCAGGGCCGCCAACGCTGGATCAGCCAGGCCGGACACCTCTTTGATCGGGCTGTCAGGGGGCAGTGCGTCAAGCCGTGCGAAAACCGCGTCATTGTTCCATCCGCGACTTCCACAAATCAGCAAAGGCGGCGCATCGGGCCCAAGATCATCCCATATATCCAGCAAAAACGAGTGGTTCTTTCGCGGCTCTATCGTGCCCACAGTCACGAAATATGGCCTCTCCGGCGGAAGCCCCTGCGGCAGGAGTGCCGCATCCGCCGCAGGCATCATTGTTCCCAAATGCGCAACAATCGGCGGGGGAACGCGGCCCCATTCGCGAAACACCGCTTCTGCCCGGTTCCGGGTATCATCCGAATTGTAGATCACCAAATCTGCCCGCCGCGCGACCCTGCGCATTTTATCTGAAAACGGCGCAATCGTGCCCGGTCTCTGATATTGCGGATATTCGATGGGGATAACATCGTGCACCATGACCGCAATCTGCCCCTGCGCTGCGGTGACGGCGCCCAGAACTCTATCGGTCAGGTTGCTGTGTCCCACGTTGATATAGGCAAAGCCCGCAGGCAAATGCGCCGCCAACATTGACGCCAAGCGAAACGGCACAGCCCGGTCAACGGCCAATCGTCGAACATCGCTTTCGGCCCGCTGCACAGCAGCACCGCGCCCGCGCAACATCCTAGACGCCAAATCGGCGCGACCCCATTGCACACGTCCGGTGAGCCGATCCTGAAATGCAATCATGCCGCTTCGGTCAAGCAGCAGATAACCAAACGCCGACCGCACCAATCCAAAAACGGGCGTTTCCATCTCTAGAAATTGTGCAAGATAGGCCAGTTCCACCCGGTCAATGCCCGTGGCAATCCTTCCTGCACGCCGCAAGCTGCGCGTCAGATCCAGAAGCCGCGCCGGGGGCGCCTTATCGGTTGTAGTGGCCAGTTTGATGCCATCTCCAAGCGTCGGTGATCATCTGTTTCAGCGTAGATCGGGCAGGAGTCCAGCCAAGCTCGTTTACGGCCCGCGTAGAGCCTGATACCAGCTTTGTACAATCACCTGGCCTGCGCGCACCCTCCTTGACCGGAACAGTCTTGTTAGTCACCTCGCGGCTATGATCGACAACTTCGCGCACAGAAAATCCACTGCCTGTCCCAAGGTTGAACACCCGGCTTTCGCGACCGTCACGCAACCATTTAAGTCCCAGCACATGCGCGTCCACCAGATCGCAGACATGCACATAGTCGCGAATGCAAGTGCCATCGGGCGTGTTATAATCCGATCCGAAAATGGTCAGCGCGTCCCGCTTGCCATCAATCGCATCCAACATGAGCGGGATCAGATGCGTTTCGGGTTGATGGAATTCACCTACTTCGCCATCCGGGTCGGCACCGGCCACGTTGAAATATCTAAAGATGACGTGCCGCAGCCCATTGGAGACCTCGAAATCGCGCAGGATGTCTTCGATGGCCCGCTTTGATGCGCCATAGGCGTTGATCGGATGCTGCGCGCTGTTTTCGTCCAGAACGACATTATCCTGATCGCCATAGGTTGCGCAGGTCGAGGAAAAGACAAATTGCGTGCACCCTGCCGCGACAGCAGCTTCAATCAGGGTAAGAGACCCCAGCACGTTGTTATGCCAATACTTTCCGGGCTCTTTCATGCTTTCGCCAACCTGGCTCAGCGCCGCGAAATGCATCACCGCAACGGGGCTGTATTTCGCAAACACCTCATCCAGTCGCACCCGATCCAGCAGATCTCCCTGTTCAAATGGACCGAATTTCACCGCGTCTGCCCAGCCGGTAATCAGATTGTCGAAGGTCACAGGCACAAATCCCGCAGCCTTCAGCGCCTTGCACGCATGCGATCCGATATACCCGGCACCACCGGTGACCAAAACATGTGCCATCACTGTTTCCCTGCGAATTATTGCGCGGCCTTATCGACGTGCATGATACTGCTCAGGTATGCGCTCAGGTCGTCACGCAGATCGTCACGCGCCAGCCCGAAGGCGACCGTTGCCTGAAGAAACCCGGACTTGGACCCACAATCAAACCGCTGACCCCGGAACCGATAGCCGTAAACATTACGGTTCTGTTCAATTTCCGATGCAATCGCGTCGGTCAGCTGGATCTCGCCGCCTGAGCCGGATTTGAGCTGATTGAGATTCTGCAACACCGTCGGCGCAAGAATATAACGGCCGATCACTGCCAGATTGGATGGCGCTTCGCCTGCCTTGGGCTTTTCAACCATGCCTTTGACCTTGACCATTTGGCCAAGATCCTCGGAAACATCCAACATGCCATAAGAAGACGCCTTGTCCGGCGAAACTTCCATAGCGGCGACCATATTGCCACCTGTTTCTGCGTAGGCCTCGACCATTTGCTGCAGGCACGGTTTATCGGCCGCGATCACGTCATCGGGCAGCATGACGGCAAACGGTTCGTCCCCGATTAATCGCCGGGCACACCAGACCGCGTGACCCAGACCCATCGCCTTGTGCTGGCGAATATAGGCAATGGCCCCGCTGTCCATATTTGTGCTTTTCAAGACTTCAAGCAGTTGATCCTTACCGGCCTTGCGCAACGTGCGTTCCAGATCGGGGGCATGGTCGAAATAGTCTTCCAGCGCCGACTTGCCCCGCGCCGTGACGAAAA
>JAGXHC010000165.1 GCA_024636405.1 Sulfitobacter sp.
CAGCCCGACCGCACAGATATCATTACCTTCTCGGGGTCTTTCCACGGCCGCTCCTCCGCTGGCATCGCCGCGGCAGGATCCGAGAAGATGACCAAAGGCTTTGGCCCGTTGCTGCCCGGTTTTGTGCATCTCGAGTTTGGCGATCATGACGCCCTGCGTGCGGCGATTTCGGAGACCACAGCGGCCATCATGGTGGAACCCGTCCAGGGCGAAGGCGGCATCCGCCCGCTGCCCGATGTCTGTCTCAAGGGTCTGCGCGACCTGTGCGATGAACACGGCATTCTGATGATCCTCGACGAGGTGCAATGCGGTGTGGGCCGGACCGGCAAGCTTTTTGCCCATGAATGGGCCGGTGTGGCCCCTGACATCATGATGGTCGCCAAGGGCATTGGCGGGGGTTTCCCCTTGGGTGCCGTGCTGGCCACCGAAGACGCGGCCTCGGCGATGACGGCGGGCAGCCACGGATCGACCTATGGCGGCAACCCGTTGGGCTGTGCCGTTGGTTGCGCGGTGATGGATATCGTCACCGAACCGGCATTCTTGGCAGAGGTGAACCGCAAAGCATCGCTGATGCGCCAGAAGCTCGAAGGGCTTGTGGCCGCGCACGCGGATGTTTTTGAGGAAGTGCGCGGATCGGGGCTGATGCTGGGCCTGAAATGCAAAGCGCCGAACACGGATGTGGTCAGCGCAGGCTATGCACATGAAGTCATCACCGTGCCTGCAGCGGATAATGTCGTCCGCCTGCTGCCGCCTCTTACCATCACCGACGCGGAAATCACCGATGCCATCAGCCGCCTGAGCGATGCGGCGGGAAGCCTTGGCACCGCCTGATTCCAATCCTGAATTTCCACAGGGGTTCCGGAGGCAGGCAGCCCCGGTGCCTTCCCAAACAAAGTTACTGACATGAAACATTTTCTCGATATCCACCAGACGTCCCCAACTGATCTGCGCAGCATCATCGACAGCGCCAATACGATGAAAGCAGCCCGCGCCGGACGCCCGCGCGGCGCGCTGGATGATGATCTGCCGCTCAAGGATCACATGGTTGCGCTGATCTTCGAAAAGCCCTCGACCCGGACAAGGGTCAGCTTTGACGTCGGCGTCCGCCAGATGGGTGGGCAAACCCTTGTGTTGTCGGGGACCGATATGCAGCTTGGGCACGGCGAAACCATCGCCGATACCGCCCGCGTGCTGTCGCGCTACGTCGATCTGATCATGATCCGCACCTTTGAGGAACAGACCCTGGTTGATATGGCCGAATATGCCACCGTGCCGGTGATCAACGGATTGACCAACCGAAGCCACCCCTGCCAGATCATGGCGGATATCATGACATTCGAGGAACACAACGGCCCGATCAAAGGCAAGAAAGTTGTCTGGTCCGGTGATGGCAACAATGTTTTCGCCAGCTTTGCCCATGCGGCAAAACAATTTGACTTCGACCTGACCTTTACCGGACCCCCGCCGCTGGACCCCGAGGCCGCATTGCAGGGCCTTTACACGATTGAGCGCGACCCAGACAAAGCGGTGGCGGGTGCCGATCTGGTGGTTACGGATACCTGGGTCAGCATGCATGACCCGCAATCGGCCCGCGAACGGCGCCACAACCAGTTGCGCGGATATCAGGTCAACGATGCGCTGATGGCACGGGCGAAACCCGATGCGCTGTTTATGCATTGTTTGCCCGCGCACCGCGAAGATGAAGTGTCAAGCAGCGTCATGGATGGACCGCATTCGGTGATCTGGGATGAGGCAGAGAACCGGCTGCACGCGCAAAAGGCCGTGATGCGGTGGTGCCTGGGCCTGTGAAAGATGCCGCCGCCCCCGATGCGCTGCGGATTGTGGTGGCAGGGGCAGGGGCCATCGGCTGTTTCACGGGTGGGTTGATGGCCGCCGCAGGGCGCGGTGTGACCCTGCTGGCACGGCCGCGTATTTGCGATGAACTGCGTGCGCATGGCCTGAGCCTGACGGATTTTGGCGGTATGGCGCTTCGGGTGCAGGCGGACGATTTGACGCTGGCCACCGATCCCGCCTGTCTGGGACGTGCCGATCTGGTGCTGGTCACTGTAAAATCTGCGGATACCGCAGCGCTGGCCAAAACGCTGGCGGCGCATCTGCGCCCGGACGCCGCGGTTGTCAGCCTGCAAAACGGCACCTTGAATGCCGCTCTGCTGGCACGGGCATTGCCAAACAATGATGTGCGCGCGGGCATGGTGCCGTTTAATGTGGTGCCCATGGGGCAGGGCGGTTTTCACCGCGCCAGCAGCGGCGACATTGTGATCGGCAACGGCCCGGTTGAACTTGCGAAGTTGCTCACGGTGCCACATCTGCGGGTTTCCGAAAGCAGCGCGATCACAGCGCTACAGTGGGGCAAGTTTCTGCTCAACCTCAACAACGCGCTTAATGCGCTGTCCGGGCTGACCCTGCACGAGCAGTTGATGCAGCGTGACTGGCGCCGCCTGATCGCCGACCAGATGGCCGAAGCGCTGCGTGTGCTCAACGCCAATGGCATTCGGGCAAAGGGCACCACCGGGGTGCCGGTCTGGCTGATTCCGCATATCCTGCGCCTGCCGACTGCGATCTTCGCGCGAATTGCGGCACAAATGCTGATCATTGACCAACAGGCGCGTACATCGATGGCGCATGATCTTGCACAGGGCCGCCCGACAGAGATCGCAGCGCTTCAGGGTGAGGTGATCCGGTTGGGAAAGGCTGCGTCGCTGCGCACGCCGATATCGCTGCATGTGGCCGATGTCATGGGCTCGGCAGAGGCCGCAGGTGAGGGGCTGCCGGACCTGCCGGCGCAGGCGCTGCGCCCCGGCTGAACCCCCGCGCGCGGCGCCATTTCCTTGCAAGGGAATGATCCAAAACGCTTGCAAGCGCTTTGTGGGTCACGGTGCCAGCGCGTTCAGTCCCAGAAATACAACGGCTGACATGGCGGCCGCTGCGGGCACGGTGATCACCCAAGCCGCGACGATGGTCATGAAATGCGACCGCCGCACCAGCTTGCGCCGCCGCCGTTCTTCCGGGGCGATCTGTTTGACCGTGCCCACCGCGACGCCGGGCGAACGCAACCGCCGCTCCATGTGCCATTCGCGGTAGAAGCCAACGCCGAACACGCCGCCCACTGCGATATGGGTGGAACTGACCGGCAGGCCCAGCCAACTGGCCACGATCACCGTGATCGCCGCCGACAGCGCCACGCAATAGGCGCGCATCGGATTGAGCTTTGTGATCTGGCTGCCGACCATGCGGATCAGTTTCGGGCCAAACAGAAACAGGCCAAAAGAAATCCCGAAGGCGCCGATGATCATCACCCAAGTCGGAATCGCCACCTTGTCCTCAAAGCTGCCGAATTCCGTCGCATGCACGATTGCCGCCAGCGGCCCGACCGCATTTGCCACATCATTGGCGCCGTGGGCAAAGCTTAGAAGGGCCGCCGAAAACACCAGTGGCAGGCGAAACAGCACCTTCACTGATTTGTTCCGGTTTTCCATGCCGACCGATGCGCGCCGGATCAGTGGCGCAGAGATCGCATAGGTCGCAATCCCCACCACGGCCCCGATGATCAGCGCCATGGGCATGTCGATGTCGATGATTTTCTTCAGCCCCTTGAGCGCCAGATAAACGGCAAAGACCCCCGCCATGATTGCCACCAGCACCGGCACCCACGTGCGCGCCGCTGCGATTTTATCGTCGCGGTACAGGATGCGCGCCTTGATAAATGCCAGGAACATGGCCGCCACTGCGCCACCCAATACCGGAGAGATCACCCAGCTGGCCGCAATCATGCCCATTGAGGGCCAGTTCACCGCCGTCAGCCCCGCCGCCGCGATGCCCGCACCCATGACACCGCCCACAACCGAATGGGTGGTGGATACAGGCGCACCGACCCAGGTGGCCAGATTGACCCAAAGCGCCGATGAAATCAGCGCGGCCATCATCGCCCAGATAAAAACCCGTGTGTCTGCAATGCTTGCCGGATCAATGATGCCTTTAGAGATGGTCGACACCACGTCGCCGCCCGCCAGCAGCGCACCGGCACTTTCACAGATTGCAGCAATGGCCATGGCCCCGCCCATGGTCAGCGCATTTGCACCCACCGCTGGCCCCATGTTGTTTGCTACATCGTTGGCGCCAATGTTCACTGCCATGTAGGCGCCAAAAACCGCGGCAGCGACGACGACAAAGCTGACCGGGGTCTGGCCCAGAAACACAGCTGCCACAATCCCGGCGACCACGATAAACGCAAGCGCAATGCCCGGTGCCACCATCGGCCGCGAGACATAGGCGGTGGCCAGTTCGACCTGCGATATGCGGTTAAGATCGGTGTCCAGTGTCTTCCACTGGCTGCCCTGCGGTTTCTTGCTCATACGGTACGGCTCTCCCCGGACTGGCGCTGGTGCGTTGCGGGGTGGGTCGCATACCGCGCCTATCGGCGCAAGCGCGCTGTTGCAGGGGGTTCACGTTTTTTGCACGTGGTGCCCTGACCCTTCAGAGTGCGCGCAGGATCGCCTTGAGTTCCGGCTCCTGCACCAGATCGGCGGCATCTGCCGGTGGGAACCATGCTCGTTTGCGCACGTCTGAATCGGGGTAGTCCGCGCTTGTTTCAACCACCTTGGTCAAATAGATCTGCGCCTCCACCGGGACCGTAAGACCCTCGCCCAAACCTTTGTCGTAGCTGTAAAATCCAATGGCGTCTGAATGAATTTCCGCCGTCAGCACGCCGGCTTCTTCCCAGGCTTCCTGCAAGGCGGCGCCGGGGCCGTCCAGCCCGTCGATCGGCCAGCCCTTGGGCACGATCCAGCGACCGGTGTCACGGCTGGTGATCAGCAGCACGGATTTGCCAAGGTCGGTGTTGCGGTAACACAGCGCCGCAACCTGAACCCGTTTGGGGCGCTGCAACAGGGGCAGGAACATGTCCGCCCAGGCGCGTTTGAACACATGCATCATGAATTATTACCTCACCTCGGGATCGTTTTTTGACTATTAGACATTTCAATACCCCATTTATTGCAAGAATTCAAATCCTTGGCGGGCACTTGCGCGCGATTGCGCTGCGTATCACAGTGCGGGTCAGGACAATTGCACCGGGGGCGACATGGCAAACGACACGAGCGGAGCAGATATCGGGGTTTACGGGCTGGGCACCATGGGATCGGCGCTGGCGCTCAATTTTGCCGATCACGGCTTTGATGTGGCTGTCTGCAACCGCGAGGCCGACTGGATCGCGCCTTTCCTAAGAGAAGCCGGTCCGCTGGCCCAGCGGCTGACGGGGACAGACACGCTGGAAAGCTTCGTCGCGGCCATCGCGACGCCGCGCAACATCTTGTTCATGATCCCCTCCGGCGCGCCAATGGATGCGATGATTGATCAGATCACGCCGCTGCTGGACGCGGGCGACACGATCATCGACGGCGGCAACGCCAATTTCAACGACACCCGCCGCCGCTCCGCAGCGCTTGAGGGCACCGGGCTGCATTTTGTCGGTATGGGCGTTTCCGGCGGAGAAGAAGGCGCGCGCCACGGCCCGTCCATGATGGTCGGCGGCACTGATCACAGTTGGCAGCACCTGCGCCCGATGGTCGAAGCGATTGCCGCGCGCTTTGACGGCGACCCGTGCGTTGCCCACCTCGGCCCGGACGGGGCGGGGCATTTTGTCAAAACGGTGCACAATGGCATCGAATACGCGGACATGCAGATAATCGCGGAAATATATGGCCTGCTGCGGGATGCGGGCGGGCGCGAGGCAAGCGACATCGGGGCGCTTTTTGCAAGTTGGCAGAGTGGCCCGCTGAGTTCCTACTTGATCGAGGTTTCGGCAGCGGCGCTGATGGCGATCGACGCAAAAACCGGCGCGCCGATGGTGGATGTGATCCTTGATCAGGCGGGGCAGAAGGGCACCGGACGCTGGACCTTGATCGAAGCGTTGAAAATGGGGCAATCGGCCAGCACCGTCGAGGCCGCCGTGGGTGCGCGTGGCTGGTCGAGCGAAAAGGACACCCGTGTGATGGCCGAACCGCTGTTGCCGGAGGCCCTGCTGGACGGCGACCTGCCGGGGGATGCGGATCTGGAAATGGGACTGCTGGCCGGTCGGATCCTGGCCCACGCACAGGGCTTTCGCATCCTGCACGCGGCCAGCGCCGAATTTGACTGGCCGCTCGACATGGCGCGCATCTCGGAGATCTGGCGCGCAGGTTGCATCATCCGCTCAGCGCTGCTGGACGAATTCGCCGCCGCGTTTCGCAGCGAACTTCCGGCTGATCATCTGATCCTTGCCCCTGCCGTGCGTGCGCGTCTGAATGATAGCATCGGTAGCCTGCGCCGGGTGGTGGTGGCTGCGGCGGCACTGGGCGTCGCGGTGCCCGCGCTGTCTGCGGCGCTGGCTTGGTATGATACCATGCGCCGTGCGCGCGGCACCGCCAACCTGATCCAGGCGCAACGCGATTTCTTTGGCGCGCATGGATTTGAGCGGCTGGACATGGCAGGCAAGTTTCACGGCGACTGGAAAGATCTGGAGCCGTAGATGCGGGTGCCGCTGCAAGGCATTTCATAGATGTGGTGGACGGGGTCGAAATTTGACCGGAGCCGTCCGGGTGCAAGCGCGGGGCGGCAAGCCCTGTGCACCTCTTGATCAGGATACCGCGCTGGCCACCGTCAGCCCGCGAATGGATCAACCGGATAGCTAACCTCTGCGAGGTATAATCCGTACGGCGGGCAGACCGGGCCGCAGGCGGCGCGGTCACGCGCGTCCAGTGCGTGGGCCAAATCGTCAGGCGTCCAGGACCCGGTGCCGACCCGTTCGAGCGAGCCCACAAAGCTGCGCACCTGATTGTGCAGGAACGACCGGGCGCGCACGTCAAAATGCACTTCCGTGCCGCCGATTGTCTCGACCTCAGCAATGCTCAGATGGTCAAGTGTCTTTACCGGGCTTTCCGCCTGACAAATGGTAGAGCGAAATGTCGTGAAATCATGGCGTCCGATCAGAAGGTCCGCGGCGGTCTGCATTGCGTCGATATCCAACGGCCGCTTGACCTGCCAGACCAGCCCGGCCTGATGTGTCGCAGGGGCGCGGCGGCACAGGATGCGAAAATGGTAGCGGCGTTGTTTCGCATTGAATCGCGCGTGAAAGTCATCGGCCACGCGGGCGCAGTCGATCACTGCGACGGGCATTGGTTTGAGGTGATAATTGATCGCCTCAGACAGTTTGAAGGCATCCCAGTCGCGCGCCAGATCGCAGTGCGCCACCTGCGCAAAGGCATGCACGCCTGCGTCCGTGCGCCCGGCGGCGGCAATCTTGTGTGTGCGCGGCTCAAGCTTTGCCAGCGCGGATTCGATTGCGCCCTGCACGGACACATTATCGGTCTGGCGTTGCCAGCCGACGAAGGGCGCACCGTGGTATTCGATTTTCAGGGCAAAGCGCGGCATGGCGCGCGTGTAGCCCGCGCGCCCGCTTCTGGCAATCCCCGGCCTGCAGACCTATGTTGCAGCAAAGGCAACCTGAGGCGGGTACGAGTTTGGGACTGATTGGAATGGCCGATGGCCTTTGGCGGCAGGTTGAAACCGTCACCGACACGGTAAGCGAGACCTTTTTCGAGCCTGTTATCCGGCTGGGTGTCACGGGGCTTGCACGGTCAGGCAAGACGGTGTTCATCACCTCGCTGGTGGCGAACCTGCTGGATCGGGGCCGCATGCCCGGCCTGCTGGCTGCCAGCGAAGGCCGCATCGAGGCCGCGTTTCTGCAACCGCAGCCCGATGATACAGTGCCGCGTTTTGACTATGAATCGCATCTTGCCGCCTTGACCGGCCCCACACCGCACTGGCCCGAAAGCACGCGCACCATATCTGAGCTGCGCCTGTCCCTGCGGGTGCGGCCCAAGGGGCTGCTGGCCGGGTTTCAGGGGCCGCGCACAATTCACCTTGATATCGTGGACTACCCCGGCGAATGGCTGCTTGATCTGGCGTTGATGGACCGGACGTACGACCAGTGGGCGCGCGAAACATTGGCGCGCATTGACGCGCGCGAAACGGCGCAGGCTTTCATGACGGCTGTGCGCGCGGTGGACCCGGAGGCACCGCACGACGAGGGGCTGGCACGCGATCTGGCCGAAGGTTTTGCCGCCTATCTTCAGGGCGCGCGGCGCGCGGGATTCTCGGACTGCACACCGGGGCGGTTTTTGCTGCCCGGCGAACTGGCCGGTTCGCCTGTGCTGACGTTTGCGCCGGTGCCCACGACAGGCGCATCGAAACGCGGCAGCCTGCACCGCGAGATGGCGCGCCGGTTTGACGCCTACAAAAAACAGGTCGTGCAGCCGTTCTTTCGCGATCATTTTGCACGGATTGATCGGCAGATCGTGTTGGTGGATGCGCTGGGTGCCATTCATCAAGGGCCGCGCGCGGTAGAAGACCTGCGCAGCGCCATGGCCGAAATTCTGAGCGCCTTTCGCCCCGGTACCAACTGGTTCCTGAGCAGCCTTCTGCGCGGCAAGCGGGTGGAAAAGATCCTTTTCGCTGCGACCAAGGCCGACCACCTGCACCATGCCCAGCATCCGAAACTGACCGCCGTGATGGAAGCATTGACCCGCGCCGCCCGCGACCGTGCGCAATATGCGGGCGCAGGCACCGCTGCGATGTCCATCGCCAGCCTGCGCGCCACCACAGAGGCGACAATGGCGCATGAGGGCGAAACGCTGAACGTGGTGCGCGGCACATTGTTGAACGATGATGGTACGCGCGGGCGCGAGGCGGCATTTTATCCCGGTGAATTGCCGCAGGATCCGGCGCATCTGTTGAACCCGGCGCGGCAGGGGGCGCAGAAGTGGCTGGATCAGGATTACCGCATCATGCGTTTTGCCCCCGCAGCGCTGAACCTGCGCCCCGGCGACGGGCCGCCGCATATCCGGCTGGACCGGGCGGCGGAATTTCTGATCGGGGATCGGTTGTGACGCCGCTTGTGGTCAAACCGGCGCGTCCTCTGGATGCCGGCGCAGTGGCCGCCGTGATGGGGGCCGCGACCGACGCACAGCCCTGGCTGCCGCGCATCTACAGCCGTGCACAGGACATCATGCACGCAGGTGATATGATCGACGCAGGCTGGGTCAATGTGGCAAAGCACGGCGAGACCATCATCGGTTTTATTGCGCGTGGTGAAACGGAAATCCACGCGCTTTACCTGCATCCCGCAGCACAGGGGCGCGGCATCGCGCGGCATCTGCTGGACGCGGCAAAGGGGGCCACCGGGCGGCTGGGTCTTTGGAGCTTTGAGGCCAATGCACGCGCCGCGCGGTTCTATCGCAAGGCAGGTTTCATTGAGGTGACACGCACCTGCGGCGCGGGCAATGACGCGGGTCTGCCCGATATCAGGTTCGAATGGCAAAGGGAGGCTGCGTGATGGCCAAAGGTCCGGTATTGTTCGAGATCGAAGACGACGTCGGCCCCGGCCCAAGCGTGGCCGAAGCGCTGCCGGTGCCGGATATCGACGCGCCCGCGCCGCAGGGACAGGCGATGCAGATCGCGGCCCGTTTGGCGGCGCGCAAGCCCTCGCTGCTGTCACGGGTGTTCTGGTGGCTTGCGGGCGCGCTGGTGGGGGCGATGGTATCGGTAGCGGCGTGGAGCTTTGTGACCGGGCTGATGGTGCGCTATCCCCTGCTGGGCTGGGCGATGACGGTGCTGATCGGGGCGTTTCTTGTGGTGCTTGCGCTGATATCGCTGCGCGAGCTTGCGGCGTTTGGCCGACTGGCACGGCTGGACGGGCTGCACCACGACGCAGGCGAAGCACTGGCCAATGCGGATTTGGCGGCGGCGCGCAGTGTGACCGACCGTTTGGTGGCGCTTTATGACCGGCGCGAGGATACCCGCTGGGGCCGCGACCGGTTGGCGGAATTGCGCGGCGACCAGTTGGACGCCTCGGGACTGCTGGCCCTGGCCGAAGAGGAACTGCTGGGCCCGCTCGATATTGCCGCCAGCCGCGAGGTGGAGGCCGCCGCGCGTCAGGTTGCCACCGTCACGGCACTGGTGCCGTTGGCGCTGGCGGATGTGGCGGCGGCGCTGACGTCGAACCTGCGGATGATCCGGCGCATTGCAGAGGTTTACGGCGGGCGATCGGGTTTCTTCGGGTCCTGGCGACTGACCCGCGTGGTGCTGTCGCATATGGTGGCGACGGGTGCCGTGGCGGTTGGTGATGATATGCTGGAACCGCTGCTTGGTGGATCTTTGCTGAGCAAGCTGAGCCGGCGCTTTGGCGAGGGGCTGGTGAACGGTGCGCTGACCGCGCGTGTCGGCGTGGCCGCAATGGAGGTCTGCCGCCCAATGCCATTCTCTGCGGGCAAACGCCCCAAGGTGCGCGCAATCATCGCGCGCGCCCTTGGCGGATTGTTCGGCGGCAGCAAAACGCGCTGAGGCAGGCCACCGTGTTTCACCCGTGCAGGATGCAGGCGCGTTCGGGCTTGCTGCGTCTGGGGTCGCTGTTTATAAGCGCGGGCATGAACCGCTTTGCCGCGATCATTATCCGAATTATATCCCCCGGCGCTCTGATCCGTTGAGCCGCCGGGCAGAGGTGTTTGAGCCTATCGCACCGCTTCTTGATTTCCCCTGACCGCTTTGCCAAAGGACGCCCGCCATGTGCGCCGAGACGACCGAAACCCCCGACTACAAATCCACCCTGAACCTGCCCCGCACCGATTTTCCGATGCGTGCGGGCCTGCCTAACCGCGAACCCGGCTGGCTGGCGCGGTGGGAACAGATCGGTGTCTACGACCGCCTGCGCGAGAAAGCCGCCCTTGCCGGGACAGACGGAAATGGCACCGTGCGCACGCCTTTCACGCTGCATGACGGACCCCCCTATGCGAACGGGCATCTGCACATCGGTCACGCGCTGAACAAGACGATCAAGGACATGATCGTGCGCAGCCACCAGATGATGGGCCGCGACGCGCGCTATATCCCCGGCTGGGATTGCCACGGTCTGCCAATCGAATGGAAGATCGAGGAACAGTACCGCAAAAAGGGCCGCGACAAGGATCAGGTGCCGATCAACGAATTCCGCGCCGAGTGCCGCGAATTCGCGCGCGGCTGGGTTGATATCCAGCGCGAGGAATTCAAGCGTCTGGGCATCAC
>JAGXHC010000166.1 GCA_024636405.1 Sulfitobacter sp.
AGAGCCTTTTCAGCCTCGATGTCATCGGTTGCCTGATAAACCCGCTTGAGATCCTTGGCGACATTCTTGCGGTCTTTCCAACCGCAGAAGTTCAGGGAATGGCGTACCAGATGCACAATACAGGTCTGGACGGTCGTGTCGGGAAATGCCGCGTTGATGGCGTCAGGGAACCCCTTGAGGCCATCAACAACGGCGATCAGGATGTCCTCCACGCCCCGGTTGCGCAAATTATTCATCACCGAGAGCCAGAACTTGGCCCCCTCATTGTTGGCGATCCATAGCCCCAGAACCTCGCGTTCGCCTTCTGGCGTAACGCCCAGGGCCACGTAAACGGCCTTGTTTTTAACCTGACGGCTTTCCGCGTCGCGGATTTTGACCCGGAGAGCGTCAAGAAAAACGATCGGATACATCGGTTCCAAGGCGCGGTTCTGCCAGTCCGACACCTCCTCCAGAACAGCATCAGTGACACGGCTGATAAGATCGGCTGACACCTTCAGGCCGTAGACTTCCTCAAGGTGCGCGCGGATGTCGCGGGTTGATAAACCCGCCGCATACAGACCAATGATTTTGTCATCCATGCCGTCGATCCGGGTCTGGCCTTTCCGGATCAGCTCAGGCTCGAAGCTGCCATCCCTGTCTCGCGGGATGTCGATGGGCACAGCGCCGTCATTGCCCTTCAGCACTTTGCGGGTCGCCCCATTACGCCGGTTGATCTGTTGGCTGGCGGGGTCACCATGTGGTTCATAGCCCAAATGCTCGGTCAACTCAGCGCCCAGCATTCGCTCCATCAGACGGACCTTCAGTTCCTTCATTAGGCCTTTGTCGCCGAGCAGATCCTCCGGCCGGTCCACGCCGCTAAGCAGCTCGTCCAGTAATTCTTTGGAAATCGTCATTGCTGTCATGCTCCTTCATTTTAGAAGCATGGGCCAAATTACTCATACACAGAAGATGTGACACTCTCTGCTAGATACATGAAAGACTATTCTACGAGCAGCACTATTTAGCCGCTCCCAGTTCATGATCTCTTACATGATCAAAGTTAAATTTTCGAAATGGCAACTTGGGATCAACTGGGCTACCCCAGATTTTCTGACGTTCGGCGTTACTAAGTTGCCAAAACACTTTTATGCTGTCGATATTTCCAAAATGAATAAGAACCTCTTCATTAAGGAGGATTTTCTCTAAGCAGGAGCGCGCAATCCATTCACTTGTCGCTTCAAACTTTGCAAGGGCAATACGAGCTTCTCTATTAAACTCTTCCAAGTGAATATTGTCATTCAAATGTTCGACGGCGCTTCGCAATTCGTACAGCTCATCCATCAGATCGTGGTAGCGAGGACCTATAAATGTCTCAGTCCTGCTTTTGAACTGCTTTTTCGTTTTCCCTGCCTCTCCAGCGATCAACCCTTCGATGCACCTTGTGAACTGATGAATGCGCTCCATAACATTTTGATTGCAACGTGCCTCTTGATATAGCTGGAGACATTGCAAAATGCGCCAATTTTTGGTGCTCGGTAAGTCTGCCACGGTACGCAATCCCTGCGATATTTCGGATGCATGCCGCAGTTGCTTGATCGATACTGAATGTGGATCGTTCACTATTGATGCGAGTGATGGGTCGATC
This sequence comes from Sulfitobacter sp., assembly GCA_024636405.1. The sequence continues at coordinate 1,625 of JAGXHC010000166.1, forward strand.
GGTCCAAACTCGCGAACATCGATGCTGCCATCTTTGCAGCATCCAGAAGCCAAGAAGGCCGCATCCGAAGTCTCAAATTTACACGTGAGAGTAAGGCCCGTGTACCAGTGACCAACCAGCAGACGAAGCTTCTGATTTTCCGCATTCAGTACGCCAATTGACGTCGATTTCAGCCTTGCCAGCAAGAATAAAGAACAATCCCCAATCTCTTCGACACGAATGGAGCCAAGCCACTCACCCCATATCTTGGGCAACTCAAAATCTGCATTCGGAAGTATGGTTAGCCCGCCGGGGAGTTCGGTTTTCACAACATCTGGTGAAAGGCGGACCGGTAGACCAATGAGGGCAAATTTCTCACCATTTCTTATCCAGTTTAGAGGAGGTTCTTGAATTCGCATTTTCGTCTTACGCTCCTGTACTGATGTCGCTGAGCTGACTTTAGAACTTTCAAGTCATTCAACGAACCCTGCTTTTTGAAACAACCGTAAAATGGCATATTTTCAACTGCCAAAAACCCCGTTCAAAGCCCAAGCAATTGTTGGAAGTTTTTGATCTTCACTTGATAGCGGACATGAGCTGCATTGCAGGAACTTGGCATAAAGGACTCTATCCTCCCATCCAGCTTCCACTGACAACATCCGTCTCTTGACCCCTGCTGTGTTTGTGATCACAAGCAGGCCATGATCCTGTCACCTCGCCCTACGGACGCAACACCGCTGGCCCATGACCGCGTTTATCGTCGGTTGCGCAGCCGGATCATGCACGGTGACCTGCCGCCGGGGCATCCTTTGACGTTGCGTGGGATCGGCAAGGAATACGAGGTGTCGATGACGCCGGCCCGCGAAGCGGTGCGCAGGCTGTCGGCAGAAGGTGCGCTGACCATGTCCGCGTCGGGGCGCATTTCCACACCGGAGCTGAGCAATGAACGGATTGAGGAACTGGCCGCCCTGCGCGCGCTGATTGAGGTGGAATTGGCCAGCCGCGCCTTGCCGCGCGCCCACATGGCCCTGATCGAGCGATTGCAGTCGATCAACGCAGGCGTGGCCGAAGCTGTGGCGCACCGCGATGCTGTTGGTTATATCCGCACCAATCTGGAGTTTCACCGCACGCTTTATCTGCGCGCACAGGCGCCTGCGATGCTGGCGATGGCCGAAACGGTCTGGTTGCAGATGGGGCCCACGATGCGCGCGCTTTATGGCCGTTTGCAGCGCACTGAACCGCCGCAGTTTCACAGACTGATCATTGCAGCCCTGCGTGCAGGTGATGAGCCGGGATTGCGGCTGGCGGTGCGGTCGGATGTCACGCAGGGGTTGCGGATGCTGGCAAGCTGAGCGACGGCGCGACGCCTGCGATTTTGTGCTTTGTCCCCGGCATCAACGTCGTGACCGTTTGCAATGCAGCCTGTCCGCGCCGTTTGATCCAAGCGCGGTTGATCCTTGCAGAGCACCACGCCGCCACAGCGTTATTCATGTCTGTAGCGGCGCTTACCTGATCCTAGGCCGCCAGCCCCTTGTCACCCATGTCCAGATATTTTTTGCGCCGGTCGGCGACCAGCGTCTTGGCGTTCTTGCCGTCCAGTTCCTTGAGCATGGCGGCAATCGCCTCGCCCACGGATTTGATTGCTTCGGCGGCGTTGCGGTGGGCGCCGCCCTTGGGTTCCGGGATGATCCTGTCGGCGACGCCCAGTTGTTTGATCTCCTGTGCGGTCAGCCGCATCGCCTGCGCCGCTTCGCGCATCTTTTCCGCGTCTTTCCACAGGATTGATGCACACCCCTCGGGCGTGATCACCGAATAGACAGAATGTTCCAGCATCGCGACCCGGTCTGCCGTGGCAAAGGCAACGGCCCCGCCCGATCCGCCTTCGCCGATGATGACCGACACCAACGGCACACCGATCTGAAGACAGGTCTCTGTCGAGCGGGCAATCGCCTCGGACTGGCCGCGTTCTTCGGCACCTTTGCCGGGGTAGGCGCCGGGGGTGTCGACGATGGTGATCACCGGCAAGCCAAACTTGCCCGCCAATTCCATCAGGCGCACGGCCTTGCGATATCCTTCGGGGCGGGCCATGCCGAAGTTGTGTTCAATCCGTGACTTGGTGTCGCTGCCCTTTTCGTGGCCGATCACCATCACCGGCACGTCGTTGAACCGTGCCAGACCGCCCATCACCGCGTGATCGTCGGCAAAGTTGCGGTCCCCGGACAGCGATGTGTATTCGGTAAACAGTGCTTCGATGTAATCCCTGCAATGGGGCCGCTCGGGGTGCCGTGCGACCTGGCATTTGCGCCAGGGCGTCAGCGATTTGTACAGCTCATCCAGAATCGCCGCGGCCTTGTCGTCCAGCGCCTTTGCTTCGGCGGTGACGTCCATGTCCTCGCTGGTACGCGCTAGTGCGCGCAGTTCTTCCGCCTTGCCTTCGATTTCGGCAAGTGGTTTTTCGAAATCCAGGTACTGGGTCATGACATGCTCCGACTGTGTGGCGTGATATATGGCGGTCATTTGGTGGCTTTGCAACGGATGCGGTTTACCCCGGTGGCATCAGCACCGGAATAAGCGATGCGATCAGCAGTGCAGCCATGATGCAGTTGAATATCCGCAATCGCCCCGGATTGGTCAGCACCCGCGCCATCTGTTGCCCCATCACGGTCCAGATGGTGACGGACGGAAGGTTAACGACCACAAAGACTGCCGCCGTCAGCGCCAGCGCGCGCAGCGTCGTATCGGGCACAAAGACGGATATCGCGGTCAGGCTCATTGCCCAGCCCTTGGGATTGACCCACTGGAACAGGGCCGCCTGCAGGAATGTCATCGGGCGGCCTTTTTCACGGGCCGGATCGGGCGGCGCGCTGGTGGCGATTTTCCATGCCAGAAACAGCAGGTAAATCACGCTGCATACCTTGAGCACGGAATAGACCACTGGAAAGGCGTCGAATATCCGCACCAGCCCGACCCCCACCAGCACAAACATCACCACAAAACCGCAGCTGATTCCGGCCATGTGCGGCAGCGTGCGCAAAAAGCCGAAATTCGCACCCGACGCCATGAGCATCAGGTTGTTGGGGCCCGGCGTGATGGAGTTGGCGAAGGCGAAAAGGCCAAGCGCCCACAAAAGCTCAAGTGTCATTCCCGCCTCTTGCCCGAAAACGCAAAGGCGCGAAAGACCAAGACGTCAGCCTTTGATCATCTCTGACTGGCGCACGACAACTTCGGCTTGTTTGATGCTGGCGATGTCGACCAGACGGCCCTTGAAGACAGTGGCACCTTCGCCCTTGGCTTTTGCGGCCTCCATCGCGGCCAGAATTTCGCGGGCTTCGGCCACGGCCTCGTCTGAGGGGGTGAAAACTTCGTTTGCGATGGCAATCTGCTTGGGATGGATCGCCCATTTGCCAACCATGCCCAGCGTTGCAGACCGCCGCGCCTGTGCGCGAAAACCGTCGTCATCCGAAAAATCGCCGAACGGGCCATCGACCGGCAGAACCCCGTGCGTGCGGCAGGCGGCGACAATGGCGGCCTGTGCCCAGTGCCACGGATCAGACCAATGTTTCGCACCTTCGCGCACCATGTAATAATTTTCCTGCGTGCCGCCGATTCCGGTGGTCTGCATCCCCATCGACGCCGCAAAATCCGCAGCACCAAGGCTCATTGCCTGAAGGCGGGGCGAGGATGCGGCAATTTCTTCCACATGGGCAATACCGGCCGCAGATTCGATGATCACCTCAAAGTTGAGGGGTTTTTTGCGGTTCTTGGCGCGTTCAATCGCCGTCACCGGCGCATCGACAGCATATACATCCGCCGCGCACCCCACCTTGGGGATCATGATCTGGTCAAGCCGGTCGCCCGCCTGTTCCAACAGATCCACCACATCGCGATACCAATACGGGGTGTCCAGCCCGTTGATCCGCACGCTGAGTGTCTTGGTGCCCCAATCGACATCCGTGATTGCGGCAATGACATTGGCCCGCGCGCTTTCCTTGTCCGACGGGGCGACGCTGTCTTCCAGGTCAAGGTTGATCACATCCGCTTCGCTGGCCGCCATCTTTTCAAAGATCGCAGGCCGAGAGCCGGGACCGAAAAGCTGGCACCGGTTCGGACGGGCAGGGGGGCTGGGCTGAATGCGGAAACTCATGTTGATATCCTTGGGGTAATATTATTGCTGCGCGGTTGGGGGCCGTGGTATTAAATTGCGCCAACTCCTGCAAGACTGATCTCGCGGTTGCAGCATGGCGCGCGCGGCAATGCAAAATTCTTGCGGGGCGCGCCGCATTTCCGCACTCGGTTTCCAATCAATTTTGGGATGTGCACTGGAATCAGGATGTGAATGCGATAAAGATCGCCGAAACTGTGCAGACACAGATGAAATTTACCGACGCCGGAGCATACCACCATGATCGAGACCCCGTATCTGCTTTTTCTGGGCGACGCGCCCGATAATCTGGCCGCGAAAGTCGCGCAAGGGATCAAAGACTGGCGACCGGAAAATGCCGTGGGGCAATTCCGGATGGCAGGGTGCAAAGCTGACGTAGGGCTGCGGGATATGACGCTGGCGGAGGCGCGCGAGGCTGGTGCAAAGACGCTGGTCATCGGCGTTGCAAATCGGGGCGGCGTTATCTCTTCGGCATGGAAAGAAGTGCTGATCGAAGCCTTGGCGATGGGCTTTGATCTGGCGTCGGGGCTGCATAACCTGTTGGCCAACGAAGGTGATCTGGTTGCCGCGAGCCAGATCAACGGCGGCACGTTGCATGACGTTCGGGTGCCCAATGTCCAATATCCCATCGCCGATGGCAAAAAGCGCAGTGGCAAGCGTGTGCTGGCCGTGGGCACGGATTGTTCGGTTGGCAAGATGTACACCGCACTGGCGCTGGATGTGGCGCTGCGTGAACGGGGGATCAAAAGCACGTTTCGCGCAACCGGCCAGACCGGGATCCTGATCACAGGGTCGGGCGTTCCGCTGGATGCCGTGATTGCGGATTTCATGGCCGGTGCGGTCGAATATCTCACGCCTGACAATGCCGACGATCACTGGGACATCATCGAAGGTCAGGGCAGTCTTTTTCATGTGTCGTATTCAGGTGTGACGCTGGCGCTGATCCACGGCGGACAGCCAGACGCGCTGATTATCTGCCATGAACCGACGCGCAGTCATATGCGCGGCCTGCCGGGCTATTCCTTGCCGTCGATGGAGGCGCTGCGCGATATGGCGCTGACGCTGGCACAGGTGGCCAACCCGGCCTGCAAGGTGGTCGGAATTTCAATAAACACACAGCATATGTCGTCAGAGGAGGCCAAAACCTACCTTGCGAAAGTGGAGGCTGAAATGGGCCTGCCTGCCGTGGACCCGTTCCGCGATGGCGGTGCGCGTCTGGCCGAGGCGCTGGCTGAACTTTGACCGCGCCTGCCCGAAACGGATGCCGAAAACGGTTGCCCGAAAGACAAAGGAAAACAAATGCGGATTGAGACAAGCCGGGACGTGTTTCAACTGGCGCAGGTGTTCACCATCAGTCGCGGTTCACGGACTGAGGCGCAGGTGCTGACCGCGCATGTGACTGTCGGTGGCGTCACCGGCCGGGGCGAATGCGTGCCCTATGCGCGCTACGGCGAAACCCTGGATTCCGTGGCGGATCAGATTGCCGGGCTGCCGGGCGACGTCGGGCGGGCAGCGCTTTATGATCTGCTGCCAGCGGGCGCCGCGCGCAACGCGGTAGACTGCGCGCTGTGGGATCTGGAGGCGAAGCAGACGGGCAAGCGGGTGTGGCAACTTGCCGGATTGGACAAGCCGGGACCGCAGATCACTGCCTATACCCTGTCACTTGATACACCCGACGCGATGCAGGCGCAGGCCGCGAAGAACGCGCACCGGCCATTGCTGAAAATCAAACTGGGCACGCCGGATGATATGCCACGGCTTGAGGCGGTGCGCGCAGGTGCCCCCGCATCTACCATCATCATCGACGCCAACGAAGGTTGGTCGGCTGCGGTTTATGCCGATCTTGCGCCGCATCTGGTCCGGCTGGGTGTGGCACTGGTCGAACAACCCTTGCCCGCAGGCGAGGACGAGGCGTTGATCGGCATGGCGCGCCCGGTGCCGGTCTGTGCCGACGAAAGCTGTCATGATCGCGGATCGCTGGCCGCGCTGGCAGGCAAGTACGATGTCGTGAATATCAAGCTGGACAAGACCGGTGGACTGACCGAGGCGCTGGCGCTGCGTGACGCGGCACACGCGCAGGGCTTTGACGTCATGGTTGGCTGTATGGTCGGATCGTCGCTGGCGATGGCACCCGCGACGCTGGTGGCGCAGGGGGTAAGGATCGTGGACCTTGACGGGCCGCTGCTCTTGGCGGAAGACCGTACCAACGCTTTGACATTTGACGCGGCGGGGGTGCATCCGCCCTTGGCCGCGCTTTGGGGGTGACGGAATGCGCACAGTCTACTTGAACGGCGACTACATGGCTGAGACGGAGGCGAAGGTTTCCATCTTCGACCGCGGATTTCTGATGGCTGACGGGGTTTACGAAGTGACCTCGGTTCTGGGCGGCAAGCTGATTGATTTTGAGGGTCACGTTGCACGGCTGGCGCGGTCGCTGTCTGAACTGGACATGCGCAACCCCATCACCAAAGAGGATCTGCTGGGGGTCCACCGCGAGCTGGTGCGGTTGAACGAAATCCAAGACGGGCTGATCTATCTTCAGATCACGCGCGGGTCGGACGGGGACCGTGATTTTCTGTTCCC
>JAGXHC010000023.1 GCA_024636405.1 Sulfitobacter sp.
GGACAGGGTCTGGCGCCGCAGCGTCAAGGTCGGCTTCAAGTGATGCGGTGGCAGTTTCCTGAGGCGCGCGCGCCACGTTGTCGGTGGCGGTTGTGTCGGTTGAGGGAGCAGTCGCCGCTGGGTCGCTTTTCGCGGTCTGGTCATCGGCCAGATCCAGCGCTTTATCGGCGGATGGTTGCGCTTGTCGGGCGGTGGACGATTCTGCGCCAGTCCTCTGAGGATCAGACGCGGTGGGGGCTTCATTTACAATCTGATTCTTATCGGTCTGGGACTGGTCGTTGGCCGGGTCAGCAACGCTTGCATCCGGTTGTCCTGCCTCCTCGGGGGAGGCGGTTTCTGGGATCTGCGCCTGCGCCACGACAATTGGGGCGAGCGGGGTCAGAATGATCTCATCGTCTGACGCCAATGTGGCACCTTCGCCCTGCTCAACCAGAGACAGAACATGCCCCAGCCCGTCCGGCACCAGCATGGCGATGGTTGCGAATTTGCCGACCGCATCCGCCGTGGTGGTCGCAACGGCGACGCCGTCCATCAAAATCTCGATCTGCGCTCCGGGGGTGGCGCGGCCTGCGATTACGGTCATCCCATCCGGTTCACGGCGGACTTCGTCAAAGCGCGGCGGTGTGGGTGCGGCGGCAATTTGCGGCTCTGGCGCGGGGTCGGTATCTGCCGGTGCAGGCGTCTGCGCGGTCGGTTGTTCGGCGGGCGCGGATTGTTTGGCAGGGGCCTCGGGCGCCTCCGGTGCGGGTTCCGTGGGACGCGCCGCAGTGCTTTCTACCTGGTTGATCGGACCTTCTTGCGGCTGAAGTACGGCCATGGGTTCGCTTTGCGCGGGGCCTTTGGGGGCTGTGGCGCGCTGGTTGCCGATCCAAGCGCCGAGTGCCAGCACGACGGCGGCCAGAAGTCCGGCACCGATACCGCTGGCATAGCCGCCCAGCCCTGCTGTCTTCCTGGTCATTTCTGTTGCGTCCCCCACTGTTGAGCCTTTCTAGCAAGCGCGGTAACAGGGGTCAAAACACCCGTTGTCACAAATTGAAAATTCCCCAAGCAGGAGTGCACGAAATGATCCCGAAATCCGTCTGTGTCTATTGTGGTTCACGCCCCGGCGATGATCCGGCATTTGCAGCGGACGCCGAGACCTTGGGCACCGGTCTTGCGCAGGCTGGACTTCGCTTGGTCTATGGTGCGGGGGACGTGGGGCTGATGGGCATTGTCGCGCGGGCGGCGCAAAAGGCGGGTGGCCAGACCTTTGGCGTGATCCCGCAGCATCTGGTTTCATGGGAGGTCGGCAAGACCGATCTGACGCGGTTTGTGGTCACGGAAACCATGCACGAGCGCAAGAAGGTGATGTTCATGAACTGCGATGCCGTGGTGGTGCTGCCCGGAGGCGCGGGATCGCTGGATGAGCTGTTCGAGGTGCTGACATGGCGCCAGCTTGGCCTGCATGAAAAGCCAATTTTTCTTTTGAATACAAATGGTTTCTGGACACCTCTCATGCAACTTCTAAAGCATGTGATCGCGCGTGGCTTTGCCGAGGAAACCTTGCTTGACTATATTGCGGATGTGCCGGACGCCAATGCCGCCCTGACCGATTTGCGCCGGTTCCTGTCCTGACGCAGGGTGGTAACGGAATAGATCGCAAGCGCAGTCCAGATCATTGCAAAAGCCATCAGATGCCAGCGTGTAAACGGTTCGGCAAATACCAAAACGGCACAGCAGAATTGCAGGGTGGGGTTAAGATAGCTCAGCAGCCCGATGCTGGTCATGCTCAGGCGGCGCGCGGCGTAACTGAACAAAATCAGCGGCACCGCAGTGAGCGGACCCGCGAAAACAAGCAACGCAGTATCGTGCAGATCGACGCCAAAATGCGCGGTGCCGTTGTGATAGGATTGCCACAGCACGAAACCCGCAATCGGCGACAACAAAAGGACTTCGACCGTGACTGATACCACAGGGCCGACATCAAGCTGCTTTTTGATCAACCCATAGAGGCTAAAGGTTGTTGCAAGCGACAACGCGATCCAAGGCACCGCGCCCAGCCCCCAGGTCAAGGTCGCCACGCCGAGCACCACAAGGGCAACCGCCAGAAACTGCGCGCGACTCAATGTCTCTGAAAACGCAAACCGTCCGATCACGACGGCAATCAGCGGATAGATGTAAAACCCAAGCGCGCTTTCGGTTGCACGGCCAATCTGGATCGACCAGATGAAGACAAACCAGTTTGTCGCGATAATCAGTGATGACAGGGCAAGCGTTAGAATTGCGCGGCGCGATGCAAACGCAAGCAGCACGGCGCGCGGTCGCCCTTGTACCGCAAGGATGCCCACGAACAGCGCCAGCGACCATATCAGACGGTGCGACAACACTTCGGCCGGGGGCACATGCGCCAGTTGTTTGTAGATCAGCGGCGACAGGCCCCAGATGCTGGCAGCACCGATCATGGCGACCAATGCGCGTGTACTTTCGGTCATGCAAATCCCCGGCCGCGCTGCGCCACTTTTGTAAGTGATAGCCGCGACGCGCGGCAGGGGAAATGGGTCAGGCGGTGGCCAGATCGTCTTTGACGATTTTCTCGATCTCAGGGATGGGGTGGTTGGTCAGGGTTTTGGGTATTTCGCCGACAACCTTGTCCGCGACCTCCTTGTGCAGATTGTCGCGAAGTTCACCAAGTGTGTGTGGCGGCGCGACCAGCACAATCTTGTCGAACCGGCCCTTGTGCGCCAATTTGTACAGAATGTCGGCCAGTTCGTGCGCAAACCGGTCCTTGCTCAGTTGGTGCCAGTCGGTGTCATCCACAGCTGAGCGGTGAACCGATGGGCCATCGTTGAACCGCCCGCGCCGGTTCGCCGCCTGTTCGCGGTTGGGTGGGTTTTCCTGTTCTTCCTTGCGCAGAACCTCAAGGAACGGATCTTCGCCATCGGTCTGGTTTTCTAAAAACAGGGCCTTTTCGCCGTCGGCAATCAAGACCCATGTGCCATTGCTGATACGGGTCATTCGGATTCTCCGTGATTGCGCTTGTCTTCGCCTGTGACGCGCGTGGTCCCGGCAGGGCGCTCCTGCGCACGTTTCAATTCGTCTCGGGTGGCAACATCGCGTTGCAGGTCCCCGTCTGTGCGGCCCTGCTGGCTGACGCTGCCCTTCGCGCCCGGCACCTTGTCGGTGTCCCGGCTGCCGTCGTTGGATCTGTGTCGCTCGGCCATGGTGTCCTCCTTTTGGCTGTCGGCTTCACTTTAACAACCCGCCGCAGAGCGATGCTGTTCCAACAAAAACGCCCCGCCAGCGGGTGCTTGCGGGGCGATTGCTGCGCGAAAGCCAGCCGATCCGCAGACCGGCGCGGCGATCGTCAGACGGGATATTACATGCGCGAGGCGACGTTTTCCCAGTTTACAAGTTTGTCGAGGAAGTTCGTCAGGTAATCCGGGCGCGCATTACGGAAATCGATATAGTAGGAATGTTCCCACACGTCGCAGCCAAGCAGCGCTGTCTGGCCAAAGCAGACCGGGTTCACACCGTTTTCGGTCTTGGTCACTTTCAGGCCACCATCGGTGCCCTTGATCAGCCATGCCCAGCCGGATCCGAACTGACCGGCGCCTGCGGCTTTGAATTCGTCCTTGAACTTGTCGACGGAACCAAAGCTGTCGGTGATCGCTTTTTCCAGTTCTCCGGGCATCTTGGTATCGTTCGGGCCCATCATCTCCCAGAACTGGTTGTGGTTCCAAAGCTGGCTGATGTTGTTGAAGATGCCGTTTTGCGCCACGGCCTTTGGGTCATAGGTGCCCTTGATGATCTCTTCGAGAGATTTGCCTTCCCACTCGGTGCCTTCAATCGCCTTGTTGCCGTTGGTGACATAAGCGTTGTGGTGCTTGTCGTGATGGTACTCCAGCGTCTCCTTGGACATCCCCTTGGATGCAAGTGCGTCATGGGCGTACGGAAGATCGGGAAGTTGAAAAGCCATCGGGTGGGCCTCCTTTATTGGAATTTCTCTGAGGGCCACATGATGCTTTGTGCGCCCATACGTCAAGATCAACGCCCCGGATAGACGCCGGTTCCGGGGTTAATGCGCCCAAGACCGCAAAAACGGCGCGAACCCGCGGACTGGGCAGCAGGATATTCCGTCAGAAATGGCCGACTTCGGAGCCGGGCTGCGCCGCGACTTTCAGCAGGTCGAACATATACCGTGCCACCGAGCGAAAACAGACAATCTGGAACGTGTCGGCATCGCGCATCCAGAAGGCCGCAGGCACCTGCGCCATGCGGGTGCGGCGGAACATGCCGGGCGTGAATACGTCGGGTGACAGATCAACAGGTGCCAGTTTTGCCATGACCTCGCGGGCATGAGGGCCACTGACCTGAAAAACCGCGCGCGCATCCGAGACATTGACCGCCAGCGCATGCATATTTGCAGTTGCCTCAAGCAGATTGGTCAGGCGCAGCGGCACCTCGTCATAGCGGCACAGGATCAGCAGTTCGTCGGGCGACATCCAGGCAATACCACCTTCGCCATCCGTGTTGATCGTGCGCGGATCGGGCACGTTCGCCCCGCCTGCCGCGACGGCCGCCTTTTTGAGGGCGTTGACCGACAGATCGCCGCGCAGGATAATCATGCCAAGTGGTCCGATTTCGCTGATCGTCGCGATGCCGCTGCTATCGCTGGCGTGCATGAGTGCTGTTACCGGCTCAGACATTTTGCTTCTCCCCGTCGCGGTCATAAAAGACGGGATCGACGATCTTCGCCTCGTAGGTTTTGCCATCGGTGCCGGGAAAGCTCAGGGTTTCGCCCATGCGGTCGGGCCCGTTCAGGACCAGCCCCATCGCAATGCCCCGCTCCAGCGTCGGTGAGTGGTAGCTGGAGGTGACACGCCCGATCATGTTGCGCTGGCCGTTATCATTTTCCCCCTCACCCACCGCATAGGCGCCGTCCGGCAGCGTCGATCCGTCCAGAGTTTCCAGCCCGACCAGCTTCCAGCGCGCCGGGTCCGTCATATGGGATCTCTCCTGCGCGCGCTTGCCCAGATAGTCGTCCTTTTTCTTTGAGATCGCCCAGCCCAGCCCCAGATCCTGCGGAATGATGGTGCCGTCAGTTTCGTCGCCGATCATGATAAAGCCCTTTTCCGCGCGCAGGATATGCAGGCATTCGGTGCCATAAGGCATCACGCCCAGATCATTGCCCGCCACAATCAGAGCGTCCCAGAAGGCCTGGCCATGGCTAGCGTCAATTGCGATTTCATAGCTCAGTTCGCCCGAGAATGAGATGCGGTAGACCCTGACCTTGAAACCCCCAAGTTCACCATCCGCCCATTCCATGAACCCAAGCGCATCCTTGCCCAAATGCATGCCGCCGAGTTTTTCCAGACATCGGCGCGCGTTCGGACCCACAACGGCGACCTGCGCGAATTGTTCGGTGATATTGGCGACGTAGACCTGCCAGTCCCACCACTCGGTTTGGAGCCATTCTTCCATATGGGCGTGAATGCGCTCTGCGCCGCCGGTGGTGGTGTGGCACAGGAATGTATCGTCATCAATGCGCGCCACCACACCGTCGTCGATCAGAAAACCGTTCTCCGAACACATCAGGCCATAGCGGCATTTGCCCGGTTTCAGGCTGGACATCATGTTGGTGTAAAGCATGTCAAGGAAGCGGCCCGCGTCCGGCCCCTTGACGATGATCTTGCCCAGTGTGGAGGCGTCCAGCAGGCCAAGGTTTGCACGGGTGTTCGTCACCTCTCGCATGACCGCATCATGGGTCGCCTCGCCTGCGCGCAAATAGGCATAGGGGCGCCGCCACTGGCCCACCGGTTCCCACTGAGCGCCATTGGCGGCATGCCAGTCGTGCATCGGCGTGCGGCGCAGAGGCTGGAACACTTCGCCGCGCGCCTCACCACCGATCGCGCCCATGGAGATCGGGTGGTAGGGCGGGCGGAAAGTGGTGGTGCCCACGGTCGGTATTTCCGCATCCAGCGCCCCTGCAAGTGTCGCCAGCCCGTTGATATTGCTCAGCTTGCCCTGATCCGTGGCCATGCCCAGCGTGGTATAACGTTTGGCATGCTCAACTGAGACGAAACCCTCCTGAGCGGCCAGTCGCACGTCGGATACCTTTACGTCGTTCTGATAGTCCAGAAATGTCTTTGCGCGCAGCTTGTGGCCCGCGCCCTGCGGCATCATCCAGACCGGTGCCATTGGAGTGTCAGGGCGGCGTTCCGCGTGTGGCGCGCTTGCCTCCTTGGGCAGTTTGAAACCAAGGCTGACCACCACGCCATCCGCCGCAGCATGGGCATCGTGCAGCACATCATCCAGCGCGAACAGCCCCGATGCGGCCCCGGCGGGCGTGACAAATCCCAACCCGTCAGCACCGGTTGGCGGCCGGTTCACATCAGGGCTGAAACAGGCATGCCCGGTATCCCAGCGCAACTTGCCGCCGCAATGGGACCACAGATGCACCACAGGCGACCAGCCGCCAGACATCGCGACCGCATCGCAGGCGATTTCCTCAAGCACAGCGCCTTCTCCGGCCTGCGAGCAGATTTCGACGCCGGTCACGCGTTTCGTGCCTTTCACCGATGCTACGGCGTGGCCCATCAGCACGCGGATGCCTAACGCCTTTGCCTGTGTCATCAGCTCGCTGTCCTGCGGCAGGACGCGGGCATCGATCACGGCCGGCACGTCCAGCCCGGCATGTTTGAGCGCGATCGCGGTCAGGTAGGCATTGTCATTGTTGGTGACGACCACGGTGCGGTCGCCCGCAGAAACCCCGAAGTTCACCACATAGTCGCGCAGGGCGGCGGCCAGCATCACGCCGGGAACATCATTACCCGCGAAGGACAGCGGTCGTTCAATCGCACCGGTCGCGGTGATCACATGGCCTGCGCGGATGCGCCACAGCCGGTGCCGCGGGCCGGGCACGTGCGGTGCGTGATCGGTCAGTCGCTCATAGGCAAGGACATAACCGTGATCATAAACCCCTGCCCCCATAGTGCGGGTGCGAATCTGAACGTTTTCCATTGTTTCCAGTTCGGCAACAATGCTGGTCACAAAGTCACCCGCGGTGTCACCGTCGATGGTGCCACCGTCGACGGGTGCACGCCCGCCCCAATGGGCCGTTTGTTCAATCAGCAGGACGCGCGCACCGCTGCGCCCTGCCGTGCGCGCGGCCTCAAGTCCTGCCACCCCGCCACCAATGACCAGGACATCGCAGAACGCGTGGAAATGTTCGTAAGTGTCCGCGTCACGTGATTTGGGTGCTTTGCCAAGTCCCGCCGAGTGGCGGATGAAAGGCTCATACACATGTTTCCAAAAACTGCGCGGGTACATGAACATCTTATAGTAGAAACCGGCAGGCAGAAAGCGGCTGAGGTGTTTGTTGATCGCGCCGATGTCGAATTCAAGGCTGGGCCAGTGGTTCTGGCTTGCCGCCTCAAGCCCGTCGAAAAGTTCGGTCGTGGTGACGCGCTGGTTCGGCTCGAATGTGCCTTCGGCGCCCATGTTCACCAGCCCGTTCGGTTCTTCCGGGCCCGCAGCAACAATGCCGCGCGGACGGTGGTATTTGAACGAGCGTCCAACCAGCATCTGGTCATTCGCCAGCAATGCAGAGGCCAGAGTGTCGCCCTGATAGCCGCGCAGGTTCTTGCCGTTGAATGTGAAATTCATCGGCTTGGATTTGTTCAGCAGGCGGCCGCCTGTGGCCAGTCGAGTGCTCATGGTGTCAAACCTTGCATCTGGTGGAGACGTCGGAGCCTCCGGCGGGGATATTTGAAGCCGAAAGAAGCGGGATGCGGATCACGAAAATTCCCTCCAGGACCAGTCAGGATGGCGGTCGGCAATCGCTGTGCGAATATTTTCGGGCGGCGCGGTGGTCTGGGCGCTGTAGCTGCCAAAGACCTCAAGCGTGACGGTATCGCGGGCGACATGAAACCATTTGCCGCAGCCATTGACGTGACGCCAGCGTTCAAAATGCACCCCCTTGGGATTCTCCCGCATGAATAGGTACGTCTCGAAGTCGTCTTCGGAGGAACCGGGGCCAAACCGCTTCAGATGCGCTTCGCCGCCAGCGTGAAATTCGGTTTCCTCTGCGGTCACACCGCAGTTGGGGCAATGAAGGATCAGCATGAGATGCTCCTGTGCAGGGGGGCGAGAGACGCAAAAAGACCGCCCCCGAAACCGGGGACGGTCTTTGACTGCATTGCGGCAGTTATTGGTGTGTTATTCGGTCGGGGCTGGCGCGTCCGCAGGCGCAGGGTCTGCCGCTGGTGCGGGATCAACAGCGGGTGCAGGCGCGTCGGAGCCTTCGATCGTGACGTTGACATCATTGGTGCCGTCGACGTCACCACTGACGAAGAAGAAGTAGGCGAGCACCGCAACGATAATGACAAGCGCGCCGACGATGAACGCCATGCTGGACGAGCCGCCGGTGTTCGTGGTCGTCGTGGTGGTTGTGTGGTCCGACACCGTACGCTCGGGCGTGGTGGTGCGGTCGGGGATGGTTGGATCAGGTCGTGCCATTGTGCAGCTCCAGTATTCCTAGTTTCTGCACGGTCAACGCACCCCACGACACAAGGGTTCCGCCCCGTAAGCGGATTGCGGCCCCTGTTGTAGCCATGCCACAAGAATTGGGAGTGAGGGCGCGAAATCTTGCCGTTTAGTGGAAAATTGCAGCGACGTATCAATGCGCCACCCCGGCGGGAGGATATCAATGCGCCACCCCGGCGGGAGGATATCAATGCGCCACCCCGGCGGCGACGCTTTCATCGATAAAGCGGCCCTCCTGAAACCGATTGAGCCCGAAAGCGTCCGTCAGCGGGGATCGTCCCTTGGCCATCAGTTCGGCCATTGCCCATCCGGAACCGGGAATCGCCTTGAAGCCGCCGGTGCCCCAGCCGCAGTTGATAAAGATCCCGTCCACCGGAGTCTTGCTGAGGATGGGAGAGCGGTCGCCGGTCACGTCCACGATACCGCCCCACTGACGCAGCATCTTGAGCCGCGACACCATCGGGAAGGTTTCGATCAAGGCGCGCACGGTTTCCTCTATGTGGTGAAACGATCCGCGCTGGGTGAAATTATTGTACCCGTCAGTGCCGCCACCGATCACCATTTCGCCCTTGTCGGACTGCGACATATAGCCATGCACGGTGTTGGCCATCACGACGACATCCATGCAGGGCTTTATCGGCTCTGAAACCAGCGCCTGAAGCGCCACGGATTCGATCGGCAGACGGAAACCGGCCATGTCGGCAAGGTGGCCGGAGTGGCCCGCGACCACCATCCCCAGCTTGTCGCAATCAATATCGCCACGGTTGGTGGAGACGCCAGTGACGGTGCCACCGTCCTGCCGGATACCGGTGACTTCGCATTGCTGTATCACATCCATGCCCATGTCGGAACAGGCCCGCGCATAGCCCCAGGCCACCGCATCATGGCGCGCCGTGCCGCCGCGCGCCTGCCACAGACCGCCGAGCACCGGGTAACGCGGCCCGTCGATATTGATGATCGGCACCAGGCTCTTGACCTTGTCGGGGCTGATGAATTCAGTGGTGACCCCCTGAAGCGCGTTGGCGTGGGCGGTGCGCTTGTAACCGCGCACCTCATGTTCGGTCTGGGCCAGCATGATTACGCCACGCGGCGAGAACATGACGTTATAGTTCAAATCCTGGCTCATGGTCTCATACAGACTGCGGGATTTTTCATAGATCGCCGCCGAAGGGTCCTGCAAATAGTTCGACCGGATGATTGTTGTGTTCCGACCGGTATTGCCACCGCCAAGCCAGCCCTTTTCAAGGATCGCGACATTGGTGATGCCGAAATTCTTGCCAAGGTAATAGGCGGTCGCAAGGCCATGCCCCCCAGCCCCGATGATGATCACATCATAGCGTTTCTTTGGCTGGGCATCGCGCCAGGCCCGCTGCCATCCAGTGTGGTGACGCATCGCTTCGCGGGCGACGGCAAAAACAGAATATTTCTTCATTGGGTGGCCCCCGGCATGGATTCGCGCAAGCCTGCGCGCTTGGGTCTGTTCTGGGTGAGCGGACCGATCAGCAGGATACTCCGCGCGGCACTCTTTAGCAATTTTGCGACACGGGCCGCAATTGGACATTACCGCGCGGCGGGTGCAGCAATTTGGCCCCTTTTTTCACACGCCTACAGCAGATAGGTGTGCGCCGTGAAACAAGGGCGGACAAAGCGATGACATTTTGGATCATCACGGCAGCGATGGCAGCAATTGTGGCAATGGTTCTGGGGCGTGCCGTATCGCGGGGCGCGCGTGACCTGATGCCGGCGCAGGCGGACTTTGATCTGCGGGTCTACCGCGACCAACTGGCCGAGATTGAACGAGACGTGGCGCGCGGCGTCGTGTCACAGCAGGATGCAGCGCGTGTCCGCACCGAGGTGTCGCGCCGGATTTTGCTGGCGGATACGGCACAGGCGCAGGGCCCGGTGGCCGGTTCAGGCCCGTCGCGCGGCGTGCAGATCGTTGTGGCACTGCTGTTGATTGCAGGATCGCTTGGCGGGTATTACTGGCTGGGACAACCTGGATACGGCGATATGGCGCTGGCCGACCGGATCGCCTTTGCCGAGGAAGTGCGCCGCGACCGCCCCGACCAGCAAAGCGCGGAGGCCGGTCTGCCTGCGGGTGACGTGACCGACGGGATGAGCCCGCAATATCTTGATCTGCTGACCAAGTTGCGCGCGGCGGTGGCTGCGCGGCCCGGTGATTTGCAGGGCCATGTACTGCTGGCGCAGAACGAGGCGAAGGTGGGCAATTTTTCCGCTGCTGCCCGCGCACAGGAAGAAGTCCTGCGTCTCAAAGGCGGCGATACGACTGCGGAAGATATTGCCGATTACGCCGAACTTCTGGTGATGGCGGCGGGGGGCTACGTTTCGCCGGACGCAGAGGTCGGCCTGCGCGCCGTCCTGGCTCAGGATGCTGAAAACGGCCGCGCGCGCTATTATCTTGGATTGATGATGGCTCAGACCGGGCGACCCGATATTGCCTTTCGGCTTTGGGACGGATTGCTGCGGCGCGGCCCGCCTGACGCCGCCTGGATCGCGCCGATTGCCGCACAGATCATGCCATTGGCGGAACTGGCGGGTGTGGAGTATGAGATGCCGGAAATCGGCAATCCCGAAACACGGGGGCCTTCGGCGGCAGATATTGAGAACGCGTCCGGCATGACTGTCGAGGACCGTATGGAGATGATCGGCGGCATGGTCGCGGGGCTGTCTGACCGGTTGGCAACCGAAGGCGGTCCGCCTGCTGACTGGGCGCGGCTGATCACCTCGCTGGGGGTGCTGGGTGATACGGACCAGGCGCGCGCGATCTATGGCAATGCGCTTGACGTTTTCGCGGGCGATGCAGGCGCTCTGGACATGATCCGCGCAGCGGGCGACCGGGCCGGGGTGGCAGAGTGATCTTCGAGGACATCACGGAATTCGCCGCCGCCCTGCCCCCGATGCAGGCGTTGATCGGGCTGGATCTGGGTGAAAAAACCATCGGCGTGGCAGTCAGCGACGGCTATCTCAGCGTGGCCACGCCGCTGGAGACGGTAAAGCGGCGCAAGTTCGGATTGGATGCCGCGCGCCTGATCGAGATCATGCAGGCACGGCGCATTGGCGGGCTTATTCTGGGCCTGCCGCGCAACATGGACGGCTCTGAGGGACCACGATGTCAGTCAACACGCGCCTTTGCGCGCAATTTTGACAAACTGATGCCGGTGCCTATCGGCTATTGGGATGAGCGGCTGTCGACGGTGGCTGCCGAACGGGCGCTGCTGGAGGCGGATACGTCTCGCAAACGTCGCGCAGAGGTGATCGACCATGTCGCCGCCAGCTTTATCCTGCAAGGGGTGCTGGACCGGCTACTGGTGCTGCGCAGAACGGGAGAACCGACATGAGCGATGAAATCTGGAAGCGCGATGAGGTCGAGAGCCCCTGCATCAAGATTTGCGTGGTGCATCCCGAATCGCGGCTGTGTACCGGCTGTCTGCGGTCGATCGACGAAATCGGGCGCTGGTCGAAAATGTCGGGCGACGAACGGCGCGCCGTGATGGCAAAACTGCCGACGCGCGCCGGAGCGTTCTCAAAACGGCGTGGCGGACGCGCAGCGCGGCTGGCGCAGCGCGACAACTGAGCGTCAGTAGTGGCTGGCCAGCGCGTTCAGAAAATCAAGTGCATTGCCGGACGTAATCGCGCCATCGCGGCCGCGCGGCGCGTGGTTGCTGTTGGCGGACGCGGCCGCGTTTGCACGCACCAAAGAGAGCCTGCGCATTTTGCGCAGCACGTTGGGGGCGTTGTGCCAGTGGGTACATGCGCCGGTTAGTCCTGTGATCACGACTGTCATCTGTCTCAACCCTATTGTTTGATTCCCGCTTCTTGCGCAGAGCATTGATGGCGGATGTGGCAACAATGGGGCACTTTTCGTGTTTTTGTTGACATGTTGTATCGCAGACTCAGATGTCGAACCAATTGACCGTCGGCCCAAGGTTGCACACCAACGTCTCGCCGACCTGCGCCCGTTGGCCCCAGGCGTTGTGCACATGTCCGCACAGATGCAGGCGCGGCGCACGGGCGCGAAGGGTGTCCATCACCGCACGCGCACCGTTATGCGTGCCATCCTTTTGACGGTCGCAGACCTGCCAGGGCGGACTATGGGTGATCAGCACCGCACCGGGTGGACAAGGTTCCAGCGCGCGCGCGGCGTTGGTCTCGCTTAGCGCGAAGTTCCAGACAGCGTCGTTGTGGCGCGGGATCTCTGCGCCCAGACCGAAAAAGACCTGGCCTTGCAACCTGATCGCCTCGCCGTGCAGAAAATGACCCATCTGCCAGTCGGCGCAAAAGGCGCGCAAAGCGGCGGGGCGGTCGTGATTGCCCGCAACCAGCAGCACCGGGCGGGGGATCTGCCGCAGCAGCGCCAGCAGCGGCTCAGCGCCCTGCCCCTCGTTGGCAATGTCCCCTGCGATGATCACCACATCAGCGTCACGCGCGGCAGCCACAACAGCGCGGGTTGCGGCCAGATCGCAATGCAGATCAGAGGCGGCCAGAATACGCATCAGGTTTTGGCAAACCGCAGCAACGCAGCCCCGGCCAACGTCGCGAAAGTTGCGATCAGTTTCGGCAGGTCCATGCGTTCGCGAAAGTGGAACACGCCGATCAGCAAGGCAAAGACAATGCTGGTTTCGCGAAGCGCAGTCACCAGTGCGATGGGCGCCTGCGTGAAGGCCCAGATGACGATGGCATAAGCGATGAACGAGGCGCTGCCGCCAATCAGGAAAATGCGCGCACGGTGGGTAAAGACACGCGTCAGGGCCCGCCTGTCCGTGGCCATCAGGTACAGCGCGAAAACGGCGGCATTGATGCTGCCGAGCCACGCATAAAATCCCAGCGATGTTCCAGCGAGCCGCGCACCCAGACCATCAATCAGCGAATAGGACGCAATGAAGCAGCCCGTGATCAGGGCAAGCCGCGCCGCAGGCAGGTTGCGCGTGCCGTCCGCCCCGCGCACCAATGCCATTGAAATCAGACCCAACGCGATGATCGCGACTGCCGTCAGTTCCAGCGGCGCCAGCACCACGCCCAGCCCCAGAACCGAAACCGCCGCCACGATCAGGGGCGCAGAGCCGCGGGCAATGGGGTAAACTTGGGAAAGATCCCCCTTTGAGTAGGCGTTCAACAGAAATATCTGATAGCCGAAGTGGGCGCCAATTCCGGCAACAAGATACGGCCAGCTTTGCGGGTCAGGCAACGGCATCACAAACATGAGCGGCACCGAGAGCGGCGCGTGACCCAGCACGACACAAGCCATGTTCAGTTTTGGATCAGCGCCGCCTTTGACCAGCGCGTTCCAGCTTGCGTGCAGCAGCGCCGCCAGCAGGACAGCGACGAAAACATTGGTGCTCATGGTCGGTTCCCTGCGTGGCTGCGCGGTTGTAACACGCCGCACCCGGGTAAGCACAAGCCGGCCCTCATGGCGCGCGCAGCCAGTCGACCGCATGCTCCAGTTGAGGTCGAAAGTAGGCGGTCATGCGCCCTTCAGGCGGGGCGGTATCGCCCGGTGCCCAAGGTGCGACGCCGTGCAGAAGGTGGCGGTGCAACAGAACCGCCTGTCCCGGCGCCAAGGGCAAGCGGCGCGGTGTGATTGTGTCGAACACGGTGCGGCGGGTGGCGTGGTAGATATCCGTCAGGTCCACCGCCGTCGGGTCATTGTCCGCAATTTCTGCGCGGAACGCGGCGTGCATCACGCTATGGCTGCCCGGCCAGACCACCAGCGGCGCTGCGGCTGACCGGCTGAGCGGCAAACCGAGGATAAAGGCATGCGGTTCGCGCAGGTAACGCCTGCGCGTCGGGCCCACAGGCAACAGCCCGTCCACATGCGCCGCCGCGCGGGCAATGCGATAGCGGTGATTGGCGTCGCTTTCCTGCGGATCCTGCCGCGGATAGCCGGGATAAACCACCGAAAGCTGTGCACGGTGCCAGCGCGCGGGGGCCGCGACGCGGTCACCCCACGGCCCGCACAAAGGCACGCCACCGATGCTGCCGTCAGGTTCATTGGACAAGGCATCTACACCGACAAACCATGTTGCCCCGTGGCGCAGGTTGGCGGCGCGCTGGTCAGGGTCAGCCGTGATGAGACAGGCATGGCGATGTGCGGCGGCGGCCCAGGCTTTGACATCGGGGTCTTCTGCGAAGACTTCATAACCGGCGATATCGGCCTCTGTCATCCCAACAACGCCTTGCGCAGCATATTGAGCGCGACAAGCACAAGAAACACCGCGAAAATTCGTTTAAGCGGCTTTGGGTCCATGGCATGGGCCAGCTTTACACCCAACGGCGCGGTAATCAGGGTCATCGCGATGACGATGAGGAAAGCCACAAGATTGACCGCGCCAATGGTAAACGGCGGACGCTTGTCGGCAATATCAACAAACAGAAATCCGATAACGGAAGGCACGGCAATCAACATGCCAAAGCCCGCAGCGGTGGCCACGGCGCGGTGGATGGGGGTGTTGTACAGGCTCATCAGCGGGACACCGAAACTGCCCCCGCCAATGCCCATCAGCACGGACAAAAACCCCATGGCGGGGGACAGGACACCGCGTTTCAACCCGGTCGGCATTGCCTGTCCCAACCGCCAGTGCGCCCGACCAAACCCCATATACAGCCCCACTATCAGCGCCAGCGTGCCAAAGATCGCCTGCAGCGTCGTTGTGCGCA
>JAGXHC010000167.1 GCA_024636405.1 Sulfitobacter sp.
AGACAGACCCGACTGGCGCAGCACTTCGACATGCAGAAACACATCTTCGCGCTTGCCGAAGACATTTGCAAACCCGAAACCCTTGGCCTTGTCGAACCATTTGACGCGGGCAGGCAAAAGCGGCGCCGCCGCAATCAGCGCCAGATCCAGACCGACGATATCCGCCAGAACCGCCGCCTGCGCCCCTTCTGGGGGATGGATCGCGGTGACTTGTGTTGCCTGAACCCCGCGGTCGGTCTGCTGGGCGTAAAGTTCCACACGCGATCCGTCCGCGACCGAGCTTTGACCGAAGTTCCGCAACACATTGACGTGCAACAGGATGTCAGGGCCGCCGGAATCCGCGACGACAAAACCAAATCCCTTTACTGGATCGAACCATTTCACGATACCAGTCAGTACAGGACCTTTATTTTCAACAGCAGGCACGTCGGGCAAATTGTCCAAGATTGAGTTACTCATATTAGAATCGATCTTAATAAACAAATATTCGTTCAAGTATTTGGCGAACCGGTCAGGGGTTCAATCGCGTAATATCCCACTTGTCATCGGGCCCTGCCCTTCGCCATCGGAAACGATCATGCAGACGAAATTCGCCGTCTGCCCAGAATTCAATCTCCACCGGGGTCAATCGGTAGCCGCCCCAGAACGGCGGTCTCGAGGGGTTGGTGCCGTGCCGCGCGGTGACCTTGGCCACCTCTGCCATCAGTGTCGCACGGCTTTTCAGCGGCGTCGACTGGTGCGACGCCCAGGCGCCCAGACGGCTTTTCAGTGAACGGGACTTGAAATATTCATCCGCCTTGGGGCCGTCTTCGCGGGTTATGACGCCGCGCACCCGCAATTGGCGGCGCAGCGACTTCCAATGGCTGACAAATGCAGCCTTGCCCGCGCTGTCCAGTTCCTGCGCCTTCTGGCTTTCATAATTGGTGTAAAATACAAACGCCGCAGGCTCAATTTCCTTGAGCAGGACCATGCGCGCATTCGGCATTCCGTCCGCGTCCACCGTCGACAGCGCGATGGCATTGGGATCGTTCGGCTCTGATTGCGCAGCCTCGTCCAGCCACCGCCGGGCAATCGCAAACGGGTCATCCCCTGTAAAAATGCCCGTGCGCTGTTCCATGTTTCGGCTTGCGTCCCCTCGGTTCAGGCGCTTTTTCGATCGTCATTGTGGCATAGGGTTATAATATATGACACTGCACAACAACAAAAACATCCTCGGCGCAGGAAACCTTGCGACAGGTCCCGACCGGTTTGCGACATGCGGTGCAGTCTGTCGGCCTTGCGATGATTGCAGGCGGACTTGCTGGCCTGCACGCAATGACATAAACCAACCTCATGATACATGTAGTGGGTAAGGCGACAGAATGAGCAATGGATTGATGCAAGGCAAGCGCGGGTTGATCATGGGCCTTGCCAATGACAAGTCGATTGCGTGGGGCATAGCAAAATCGCTTGCCGATGCGGGTGCGGAACTGGCGTTTTCATATCAGGGTGACGCGCTTCGCAAACGGGTTGATCCGTTGGCCGCGCAGCTTGGCAGCGATATCGTGTTGCCTTGCGATGTGGGCGACGAGGCGTCGATCGACGCGCTTTTTGATGGCCTGAAGGACCGTTGGGACGGGCTCGACTTTGTTGTGCACGCCATCGGATTCTCCGACAAGAACGAATTGCGCGGCCGCTATGTGGATACCAGCCGCGCCAATTTCACCATGTCCATGGACATATCCGTTTATTCCTTTACCGCCATCATGCAGCGCGCCGAAAAGATGATGTCGCCGGGCAGCAGCGCCCTGACGCTGACCTATTATGGCGCGGAAAAGGTGATGCCACATTATAACGTGATGGGTGTTGCCAAGGCCGCGCTTGAGGCCAGTGTAAAATATCTGGCCGAGGATCTGGGCAAGGATGGCATCCGCGTCAATGCGATTTCTGCGGGGCCGATCAAGACGCTGGCCGCCTCCGGCATCGGCGATTTCCGCTACATCATGAAATGGAACGAATATAATTCACCGCTGCGCCGCAATGTGACCACCGCAGACGTGGGCAAAGCGGCCCTGTTTCTGCTGTCGGACCTCGGAAGCGGCACCACCGGCGAAAATCTCCATGTCGACGCGGGCTATCACGTGGTCGGCATGAAAGCGGTCGACGCCCCCGACATGGCCAAGGAATGACATCCCTCTCATGCCAATCAAACCAAAGAGCCCGCCCATGACCGACAACCGCCTGCCCCATGAAAAGGGCTTTCACATCAGTTGGGACCAGATCCACCGCGACAGTCGCGCACTGGCCTGGCGTCTGGACGGACAGGGCCCCGAGGATGGCAGATGGCGTGCCGTGGTCGCCATCACCCGTGGCGGCATGGCGCCCGCAATGATCGCCGCGCGGGAACTGGACATCCGCACCGTCGATACAATTTCGATCAAGTCCTATGACCATCAGGATCAGGCCGAGGCGAAGGTGCTCAAGGCCCCCGATGCCGCGCTGATGGGCGACGGCACCGGCATCCTGATCATCGACGATCTGGTGGACAGCGGCAAAACGCTTGAGGTTGTGCGCGCCATGTACCCCAAGGCACATTTCGCTACCGTTTATGCCAAGCCCAAGGGGCGGCCACAGGTCGATACCTTTGTCACCGAGGTCAGCCAGGACACCTGGATTTTCTTTCCCTGGGACATGGCGCTGCAATATGTTGAGCCCTACCGCGGCAAGGATTGACGCAAAGCCGTGGGGTAAAACCCCACCCTACCGCATACCGTAGGGTGGGGTTTTACCCCACGGCGCACCTCACGTCATTCCGTAGGGTGGGGTTCCACCCCACGCCCCTCAAAAACGGAAACACAGACCCATGAACTTACCCCGCACCGCCACAACCTTTGCCCCGCCCGTCATGGAAGCCCGCCGTTGGCTTGATGGTGTGGCATTCACCGCTGATCGGCCGTTGATAAATGTCAGTCAAGCCGCACCGGTTGATCCGCCGCCCCCCGCTCTGCGCCAGCACATGGCAAATGTGGCGCTGACCAATGATGAGGCCCATCTTTACGGCCCGGTTCTGGGCCTGCCTGAACTACGCGCCGCTTTGGCACGCCAGACCATGTCCCACTACGGCGGAGAGATACTGCCGGCACAGGTCTGCATTACCTCTGGCTGCAATCAGGCTTTCGCCGCCGCCATCGCGACATTATGCGCCGAAGGGGATGAAGTTATCCTGCCAACCCCTTGGTATTTCAATCATAAAATGTGGCTCGACATGTCGGGCGTGACGGCGGTCGCTTTGCCCGTAGGCGATGCCATGCTGCCCGATCCGGACCACGCCGCCAGCCTGATCACACCGCGCACCCGCGCCATTTCGCTGGTGACACCGAATAATCCGTGCGGCGTGGAGTATCCCGCCGATCTGGTGCTGGCCTTCTTTGAATTGGCGCGTGCACACGGGATCGCGCTGATCGTGGATGAAACCTACCGCGATTTTGACAGCCGCAGCGGCCCGCCACATGCGCTGTTCGCCGATCCGGACTGGCATGACACGTTGATTCACCTCTATTCCTTCTCCAAGGCATTTCGTCTGACCGGCCACCGCGTTGGCGCGATGATCGCGTCGCAGGCGCGCTTGGCAGAGGTGGAAAAGTTCCTTGATACGGTTGCCATCTGCCCAGGCCAGATCGGCCAGCATGCAGCGTTGTGGGGATTGGACAATCTGACCCAGTGGCTGGCGGGTGAGCGCGAGGAAATCCTGGCCCGCCGCGCCGCGATCACCTCCGAATTTCCACGTCTGGCGGCACAGGGTTGGACGCTGCTCGGGCTGGGCGGATATTTCGCCTATATGAAACACCCCTTCAGCCTCACGTCCACCGATCTGGCGCCCAAGCTGGTGCGCGATGCCGGGATTTTGTGCCTGCCCGGCACGATGTTCGTGCCCGAAGGGGATGACAGCGGCGCGCAGCAACTGCGCATAGCCTTTGCCAATCTGGACGCCGCGGGAATCACGGTCCTGTTTGACCGCCTCGCCGCTTTTCAGGAAGGCTAACCGCCCTTGCCCCCTTGGCGCGCAACGCATAGACATCCCCAAACGCGAAGAGGGTGAATAAACCATGGCCAAACGCTCGAGTATCACGAAAACCGCCGTCTGGGTGCTGATGGGTCTGCTGATCCTCGGATTGGGCGGCTTTGGCGCGATCAACCTCAGCGGGAATATCCGCACCATCGGCACCGTGGGCGAAAAATCCATTCCGGTGGATCAATACGCCCGCCAGTTGCAACAGGAAATCCGCGCCATCGAGGCGCAGACCGGCGAGCCGTTGAATTTTCAGCGCGCGCAGGAGATTGGCCTGGACCGGGCCGTGCTGCAACGTATCGTGCGCAACCGGGCACTGGACAACGAAGCAGACGTGCTGGGCATTTCCATCGGCGATGAGGCCCTGCGTGAAGAGGTTCTCAAGATCGGCGCCTTTCAGGGCATAGACGGCGAATTTGACCGTGAAGGATACCGTTTTGCGCTGGAACAGGGCGGCGTGAGCGAGGCGGAGTTTGAAACCAGCCTGCGCGAGGAAGCGTCCCGCACCCTGCTGCAAGGCGCCATTGTGAGTGGCGTGAAAATGCCCGATGCCTATGCCCGGACGTTGGTCGACTATGTTGGCGAGACGCGCGACTTTACATGGTCCCTGCTGGATGAGGCGGATCTTACCGATCCTGTGACAAACGGCAATCTTGATGACCTCAAGGCCTATTACGACGCCAATGCAGAAGACTTCATGCTGCCGCCAAGCAAGCAGATCACCTATGCCCTGCTCAGCCCTGATTCCCTGCTGGAACAGGTTGAGGTGCCCGAAGAAGAGCTGCGTCAGGAATATGAAAACCGCGCGGACGAATACAACAAGCCCGAACGCCGTCTGGTTGAACGGTTGGTGTTTTCCGACCAGGAAAGCGCCGATCAGGCCGCAGCCGCGCTGGAAGTGAACGCCACCACCTTTGAGGCGCTGGTGCAGGAACGCGGTCTGGCACTTGCCGACGTTGATCTAGGCGATGTTGGTCGGATGGAACTCGGCACCGCAGGCGAGGCCGTGTTTGATGCCGAAGCGGGCGACATTGTCGGCCCTGCGGCCAGCCCGTTGGGACCGGCCATGTTCCGCGTGAACGGTGTCCTGCCGGCCCAGAATGTGTCCTACGAAGACGCCCTGCCCGACCTGCAACAGGCGCTGGCGACGGCACGTGCAGTACGCGCCGTCGAAGCACAGGCGCAGAATCTGGACGATCAACTGGCCGGGGGCGCAACACTTGAACAGCTGGCAGAAGAATCGGATATGACCCTTGGCACCATCGATTGGACCGAAGACACAAGCGACGGTATTGCCGCCTATGCTGACTTCCGACAGGAGGCAGCCGCGCTTGCCGAAGGGGATTTCCCGAAAATTCTGCAACTGGATGACGGGTCGGTTTACGCGATGCGGCTGGATGCGGCGCTGGATGCGCGACCCAATCCCTTTGACGCGGCCAAGGCGGACGTTCGTGTTGCCCTGCGCACAGAGCGCCTTGTGGCGCAGCTGACAGCACAAGCCGACACGCTGACAACACAGCTTACCGACGGCACCAGTTTTGCCGATGCCGGTCTTGATGGCGTGGTGGAAGAAGGCCAGCGGCGCAACGGATTTATCGAAGCTGCGCCCGCTGATTTGATGGCGCAGGTTTTTGAGATGGAACCGGGTGAGGTCCGCGTACTGCCGGGGTCCGAAGATGTCGCGATCGTTCGGCTGGATGCGGTAAATGCAGCAGGTGAGACGGACCAGTCCAAGGCCCTGCTGGCGCAACTTGGTGAACAGCTCAACCAGCAACTGGCGCAGGATCTGTTCAACATCTTCGCCAGCGACGTCGTGCGCCGGACGGCCCCGCAGATTGACCAACGCGCGATCAATGCCGTGCACGTCAATTTTCCCTGAGCGCAAATATGGCCCTGACCCCGGATTTTGACAGCTTCGCCAGTGCCTATTCCGCAGGCGAGAATCAGATCGTCTATACGCGGCTCGCCGCCGATCTTGATACGCCCGTGTCGCTGATGCTCAAGCTGACGGGGGCGGCTGAAAATGGCTTTGTGCTGGAATCGGTCACCGGTGGCGAAGTCCGGGGCCGCTATTCGATCATCGGGATGAAGCCAGACCTGGCCTGGCGCTGTCGCGGTGCTACATCCGCCGTGAACCGTGCCGCGCGCTATGACCCGGATGCGTTCGAGGACATGCCCGGCAATCCGCTTGATGCGTTGCGCGCGCTGATCGCGGAATCGCGCATCACGCTGCCCGATGATCTGCCGCAGGCCGCCGCAGGCCTGTTTGGCTACCTTGGCTATGACATGATCCGGCTCGTCGAACATCTGCCGGACGTGAACCCCGATCCGCTGGGCCTGCCCGATGCGGTGATGCTGCGGCCCTCCGTGATCGCCGTGCTGGACGGGGTGAAGGGCGAGGTCACGATTGTCTCGCCCGCCTGGGTCGCCGAGGGTCAAAGCGCGCGCGCCGCCTACGCGCAGGCCGCAGAGCGTGTGATGGACGCGGTGCGCGATCTGGAACGCGCCATGCCCGCCACCAGCCGCAATCTGGGCGATGCGTCCGAGCCGGCGCAGCCTGTCAGCAACTTCACCCGCGCTGAGTATCACGCGGCCGTGGAAAAGGCGCGCGATTACATCCGTGCCGGAGATATCTTTCAGGTGGTGCCAAGCCAGCGCTGGTCACAGGGCTTTGCGCAACCACCCTTTTCGCTTTATCGGTCGCTGCGGCGCACAAACCCGTCGCCCTTCATGTTTTATTTCAACTTCGGCGGCTTTCACGTTGTCGGCGCCAGCCCCGAGATCCTGGTGCGGGTCTTTGACAACGAAGTGACGATCCGTCCCGTTGCAGGCACCCGCAGGCGCGGTGCCACGCCAGAAGAGGACCGCGCGCTGGAGGCTGATTTGCTGGCGGACGAAAAGGAACTGGCCGAACACCTGATGCTGCTGGATCTGGGCCGCAATGATGTGGGTCGGGTGGCCAAGATCGGCACCGTGCGTCCGACGGAAGAATTTATCGTCGAGCGGTACAGCCACGTGATGCACATCGTCTCGAACGTGGTTGGTGAGTTGCGCGACGACTGCGACGCGCTTGATGCGTTTTTTGCCGGGATGCCCGCCGGTACTGTCTCAGGTGCGCCCAAAGTGCGCGCCATGCAGATCATCGATGAACTGGAGCCGGAAAAGCGCGGCCTTTATGGCGGCGGTGTCGGCTACTTCAGTGCAGGCGGCGACATGGACATGTGCATCGCCCTGCGCACCGCTGTGATTAAGGACGAAACGCTTTATATCCAGGCCGGCGGCGGCGTTGTCTATGACAGCGACGCAGAGGCGGAGTTCATGGAAACCGTGCATAAGTCAAACGCGATCCGACGTGCCGCCGACGATGCGGCGCGCTTTGACAGCAAGGGCAATCTCTGATCATGCCGATGCAAGCCCCCTTTGAGATCGCGGGGGTGTCCGTGGCGCCCGGTACGTTTGCAAACATAGAATTGCCCGTATCCACCTTGCCGGACCACACGCCGGTCAACCTGTCGCTGGAGGTGCATCACGGCAAACGAGCGGGGCCCACCATGTTCGTCAGCGCTGCTGTCCACGGCGACGAGGTGATCGGCGTCGAGATTGTGCGCCGCGTGCTGCGTGCGCCCCAGCTTAACGCGCTGCGCGGCACATTGCTGGTGGTGCCGGTGGTCAACTCGTTTGGCTTTCTCAACCGGTCGCGTTACCTGCCTGACCGGCGCGATCTGAACCGCTGTTTTCCCGGCCATCCTTCTGGCAGTCTGGGCGCGCGGCTGGCGCATATCTTTTTGCATGAGGTCGTCATGCGCTGCGACTTTGGCATTGATCTGCATTCCGCCGCCATTCACCGTACCAACCTGCCGCAAGTGCGGGTTTCCCCTTCGGACAAGATAACCCGCCGCATGGCGCTGGCATTTGGTGCCCCTGTGGTGCTGACTTCGCCGCTGCGCGACGGCTCGCTGCGCGCGGTGGCATCTTCCAAGGGCACGCCTGTGCTTCTGTATGAGGCGGGCGAAGGCTTGCGCTTTGATGAGATGGCGGTGCGTGCCGGGCTTGCGGGTATCCTGCGGGTCATGCGCGCGGAAGGTATGTTGCCCGCCAAGGGGATCGCCCCGTCACGTTCCCTGCCCCATGTGTGTTCATCATCAAGCTGGCTGCGTGCGCCGGTGGGTGGGTTGCTGCGCACCTTCCGGGCCGAGGGCGAGATGGTGGACGAAGGCGATGTGCTGGCCACTGTTTCTGACCCCTTCGGGCAGGTCGAACAGGATATCACCGCACCGCACGCCGGTATCTTGATCGGGCGCGCGATGCTGCCCGTGGTCAACGAAGGCGACGCGGTCTTTCATCTTGCCAAGCTGCTACCGCGCGCCATCGAGGATACTGTGGAAGACATGGTTGCCCAACTTACCGCCGATCCGCTGTTTGATGAGGATGAAATCATCTGAACATGTGGATGCCAACGTGCGGCACGCTGTCGACGCCCTGCTGCTGCGCGATTATTCGCGCAGCAAAACCGCCGAAGCAGGCGCCAGCGTGACGTCTCCGGCCCGGTCCTGCAAACCCCAAAGCAACAACGCCGATATCGTATCAGGGCGCAACCGGCCCAACATGACCACGGCACCCTCCTGCCCGGCCTTGAAAGCGGCCTGATCAAGGAAGCGCCGGATCACCCGCGCATTTTGATCATTGCTGTCGAAATCACGGAACACCGGCGCGGCCGGCACACCCGCTTTGCGCGCAAGTTTGGGCATTGTGTTCAGCCCCTTGTCCTGCGTGATCAACCCGTGTCCGGACTGCGCCAGAATGGCCGTCACCTGATCGGCCACATCGCGCGATCCCTGCACGCCGCCTTTTGTGCCTTCCAGCACCCCGACGATGTCGGGCATCCGGCCCAAAATGACGCCAAAGGTGGTTTCTGCGTCTGACGGGGTGGCGCCTTCGGGCAGGTCAACCAGGGCAAGCACTTCAAATCCGTTGGCCCGGTAAAGCGCTGCGCGGTCTGCGGCGTCGGCCAGCGCCGTATCGACGGCA
The DNA here is from genome assembly GCA_024636405.1 of Sulfitobacter sp. The sequence continues at coordinate 9,077 of JAGXHC010000167.1, forward strand.
AAGCTGATCGGGTATGGAAAGCTGCGCAATGCGGCAAGACCCGCCGCACCGTCCGCGACAGATTTGCCGTCGTCGATCAGAACAATCGCCATCAGGGGCTTGTCACCGTCGGCATCAAAACCTTCGGCGTTTTGCACGATCGGGCGCGCATCAACTTCGGCACTCTCGGGTTCGGTCTGGGGCGCTGGCGTGGTCTGTTCTGCTGACACGGAGGTAGATCCAACGTTTGGCAAGCGGTTGACCCGCACAGCGGAGGCTCGGTCGGTCAATGGCAGGGCCGGTGTGCCGATCGCCGGGCGCGTGGCGCCGCCATTTGCCTGCGTAACCGTTTCTTCTGCCGCAGGCGCACTGTCGGCATC
>JAGXHC010000168.1 GCA_024636405.1 Sulfitobacter sp.
CGTCTGCATCGTATGGGCCAATGCGGCAAGCGATGCATCGGACACTGCCTCGGCGAGGCGTGTCACACCTTCGCGCAACGCGGCATCGGTGCGGGCCGAAACAGGTACAATCATCGGTCCCCCGGTCTCATCCTGTGCCAAAGCGGTAGAACGATACTCTTCAATCACCAGATGCACATTTGCGCCCCCGGCTCCGAACGAGCTAAGCCCCGCACGGCGCGGGTGTTCGACGCCGTCGATCACCGCACGCGCCCAGGGTTCTTGCGTCTGAGCCAGATGGAAAGGGGTGCCCGCCAAGTCAATCAGCGGGTTGGGTGTGGTGCAATGGAGCGTCCGGAAAACCTGCCCGTCGCGCATCGCCAGCAGCACCTTGATCAGTCCGGCCAGTCCCGCAGTCGCCTCGGTATGACCGATGTTCGATTTCACCGACCCAAGCGCGATGCTTGGCGTTTTTGGCATGCCGATCCCGGCGTCACCATAAAGGGTGGCAAATGCCTGTTTCAGCCCCTCGACCTCGACCGGATCGCCCAGCGGCGTGCCTGTGCCGTGGCATTCCACCATGCCGATGCTGCGCGGATCAATACGCGCCTGTTGGTGTGCCTCGACAATCAGCCGTGCCTGCGCCCTGGGGTTGGGCGCGGTCAAGGATGTTGCCGCGCCGCCGTGATTTTCCGCCGATCCCCGGATCACGCCGATGATGGGGTCGCCGTCCCGCTCGGCCGCGTCCAGACGTTTCAGCAGCACCGCCCCCACGCCGTCGGCGCGGGCGTATCCATTGGCATCAGCGGAAAATGTCTTGCAGCGGCCATCAGGGGTGATCATCCCCACCTTGGAGAACATGATATGCTGCATCGGCGAGAGCATCAGGTTGGCCCCCCCCGCAATGGCCATTTCGCAGCCCTCATGCCGGATCGCGTTTACAGCGCGGTGAACCGCCACCAGCGCACTGGAACAGGCAGTATCGATCACCGCGCTCGGCCCGTGGATGTCCAGCAGGAAAGAAAGCCGGTTGGGACAAAAGGCGTGGCCGATGCCGGTCAGTTGCTGCGCCTCCATGATGCCCGCGCGGTTGACCATTTCGGTATAATCAAGAAGGTTGATGCCTAAAAACAACGCCACTTTGCGCCCGGCGAGTGATCCGGGAGCAAGGCCGCCTTTTTCAATCAGGTGCCAGACGACCTCAAGAAAAAGGCGGTGTTGGGGGTCCATCAGTTCGGCTTCGCGGGGCGAGATGTTGAAAAATGCCGCGTCGAAAACGTCAACATCGGGGACAAACCCGCCATATTTCACATCGGAAAACGCGCCCTTCTTCGGGTCGCCAAAACTGGCACGCCAATCCCAGCGTTGGCGCGGAATTTCTTGGATGCAATCGTCGCCTGCTGCCAGATGGGCGGCAAAGGTTTCGATATCGGGGCTTTTGGGAAACCGTCCCTCCATCGACAGGATTGCAATGGGGGCTGCGTCGGTTGCGATGATGATTGGAGTGGGGGGTGAAACTGCAACGGGGGTTTGCTTTGCCACGGTCGCAGCGTTCTGGCGGCGGATCATCGCCCGGGCCCAATCCTGCGGCTGCGGTGCGGTGCGGGTCGATTCGGTGGTCTTCTGGGGGGCCTTTTTGCGGGCCTGCTGTGGAGCCTTTGCTGCGTAATGCGCAGCGATGGCCGCGCCATTGCGATCGCGCAGAATGGCGGCCAGATCGTTCAGGTGAGCGGCCTCGAAAAACATGGTCGGCGGACAGGTCACGGAGAAACTGCGCGAAATCTGCACCATGATCTCGGTGATTGCGATGGAATCAACGCCGAGGTTCGCAAGGTTTTCGCGCGGATCGAGATCCGCTGGCGCCAGACCCAATGCGCGCGCCGCAATCAGGTGTACGTCATGGGCAAGGCGGTCTGCGGGGGCGCTGGCCACTTCGGGCGCAGCATCAGGCATGACATCCGCGCGCTGTGCAGTTGCTGCGCGGGCCATCAGCTCGTCATCAATCAGCCGTGCCATCCGGGCGCGCAGCGCTATCTCGGTTTCGGTTGTCATTCTGCGGCTTCCATATTCTGCGTCAGCGCGGTTTCGGCCAGCATGTCGCGATAGCGGCGCATATGGGTCAGCAGCTTCCACAGGTCCGCCTCCCATTGGTGGCGATAACTGTCGATGAAATAGCCCTGTCCCAGATCGGGCTTGTCGCTTTTCTTGGCAGCCAGAAAACGGTCCAACCCTGCCGTACGCCCGGACAGCGCCCTTGCGTAGTTGCGTACAAACAGCCCCTGCGTCTTCAGCCCATCGCCCAACCCCCCGGCGGCGGTGATAAACCCCATGAACAAAAGATTGTCGTGGTTGCGCGGGGTCGAATGAAGGAACAGATCGGGGATGCCGCCGCTCCATTCCAGCAGATCGTCGGCAAGAAACGGAAAATCACGTCTGTAGCCAGTGGCATAGAGGATCACATCGAATTCACCGCTGCTGCCGTCGTCAAAGAGCACGCGGCGGCCCTCGAACCCTGAAACATCAGGCCGGGGCGCAATATCGCCGTGCCCGATATGATAGAGCAACAGCGAATTCATCACAGGATGAGCCCCGTCCAGCGGATAATCGGGCCGGGGCAGCCCATAGTCAGCGCCATCAAACCCGGCAAAGCGGAACACCTCTTGAATATAGGCAAGTGTCTCGGCCTTGGTGGGAAACTTGTTGCCCAGCTCCATCATCCATTGCGGTGTCGGTTTGCCGTCGATGAATTTCGGCTGATAGTAATAGCCGCGCCGCGTGCTGTGATGCACCGTTTGGGCGGTCCGGATCACATCGACGGCGATATCGCAGCCCGAATTGCCGCCCCCCACCACCAGCACCCGCTGATCGCGCAGCTGGTCGGAGGTCTTGTAGTCGCAGGCATGCAGCGTATGACCCTCGAACCGGCCCTTTCCCGCCATGTCGGGAAAGCGCGGCACCCGTTGCAATCCGTTGCAGACCACGACCAGCGGGTAAAACGCATCATGTCCTGCACCGCTGGACAGACGCCACCCCAGCCCTTCGGGCGTCAAGCGCGTGACGGGGGCGTTGAAATGCGTGCGTTCATACAGGCCAAAGGCCCGCGCGTAGGATCGAACATACGCCAGCATCTGTCGGTGATCGGGGTAATGGGGGAACTCTTCGGGCATCGGAAAATCGGCGACCTGAGTGTTGAACCTGGGTGAAATCAGGTGCAGCGAGCGATAGGTGCGCCCCGAAGCGGCATCGCCGTTCCAGACGCCGCCAAAATCGGATTCAGACTCGTAGATGTCCACCTCGATTCCGCCCTCAACAAGCTCCCGCGCGACTCCTATTCCCGTGGGGCCGCCGCCGATGATGGCGACCTTTGCCTGTGCTCTGCTCATGTCAGCGTTTCCTCGTCCATGAATATATCGCGGCACTGTTCGGATGGCGCGATGCCCACCTGTTCAAGGCACAAAACCTCAGCCCCGGCCCGATCAAACAGGACCACGTCAAAAGCACTCGGATCCTGCGCTGCGCGGGCGATCCGCACGACTGCACCCTCACCTGGAGCCGCAAAGGCAGCCATCCGGCGGGTCTGTACCGGCAGTTGCGGTGCGCAGTTTTCTGGCGCGCATCCGTTCGCGAAAAAGCCCAGCAGCCGCCATACGGTTTCCAGAACCATCGGGCAGAACAACCGCCCACCGCTTGCCACATTTTCCAGGCGTGCGAACAGATGGTCGCCGTCACGATTCACCGCACCGATCCGCACCCCGGTCATCGATGCCGACGCGCCACCGACATCAAAAAGGCGGAACGCATCGCGCAGATCATCTCCGGGCAGCGGTCCGCCCAGGTCAAGCTGTTCGCGCGCGCCTTTGTCGATCGAACCGCGCACGCCCGCCCCCAGTTGGCAGGGCGCCGATCCCGCCGCGCCGGTTTCAATACGGTAAAGAAGGCCTGTGTCGTCGGCCAGCGCCACCACGGTAAAATCGCGCGGCCCCTCGGCCATCACAACGGGCCGTCCCCAGATCAGGTCGTGCAACTCGTGCACAGGTTCATCCGACAGCTGCTCCAAAGCACGCCGTGCCATTTCGGGCAGGAACAGCCCTGCAAACGGCCCGCCTGTGCCACTGGGTGACACAAACGTGTCGTCGTTGGAAATGCGCCGGGTCATCCGCCCGATCTCTGCAAATTCCGGCGCACGGCCCAGCGTTGCGGGGGCGTTGAGGGGGGGCGCTTCAACGACGTCGGGGGACATCCAGTACGATGTGGTCTCGAACGGATAACCGGGCACATGCAAACGCGCGGCGGCGCTGTCGCGCCATGCCACGTTGACCTTCGCAGCCCAAAGCGCCGCCACCTTGTCCAACCGCGCGGCATCACCTGCACGCAGCCAAGCGGCCATCAGGGCGCGCGTATCCTCATCATCGGCAAAGGGCGAGGCACTTTGGGACGTGTGATGCACCCCAGCCAAGGCCACGCCTGCCGCCACCGATGCCAGCTTGCCCAACAGCTCGGCCCGCGTGGAAAAGACGAACGCCACGCGTTCGTCCATCGCTGCGCGACCGGTCTGCAACGTGTGCGCCAACGCGCCGCAGTCCAGCTCGGGATGGGCGGCAATGAACCGCTCCATACGCGCCGCATAGGCGCGCAGCCGGTCGCCATTGCGCGCAGAGAGCACAAAAATTTCAGGCCGCTCGCCGGGCTGGGTCGCGGGGCGCGTGACTTCCTCCAGCACCAGATGGGCGTTTGTTCCACTGAACCCAAAGGCGCTGACCGCGACGCGGCGCGCTGTAGGGCCGGTCCAGTCCTGCAAATCGCGCGCCACCTCGAACGGGGTTTCGGCAAACGGAATATGCGGGTTGGGCACTTTAAACTGGATCGACGGCGGGATCTGGCGGTGTTCCAGCGCCAGCATCGCCTTCATTGTCCCGGCAATTCCTGCCGCAGCAAGAAGATGGCCAACATTGCTTTTGACCGACCCAATGGCGCAGCGGTGATTGGGGCCCACGCCGTGGAACGCATCGCGCAGCCCCTCGACCTCAATCGGATCGCCCAGCGGCGTCCCCGTCCCGTGACATTCGACAAGGCCGATACTTGCCGGATCAATCCCGAACCGGGTGTGAACATCACGCATCAGCGCAGTTTGCGCAACGGGATTGGGTGCGGTGATGCCATTGGTGCGCCCGTCCTGATTGACGCCCCAGCCCTTGATCACGGCATGGATCGGATCGCCGTTGCGCCGGGCCTGCGCCAGCGGTTTCAGCATCACCACCCCCACGCCTTCGCCCGGCACGAACCCGTTGGCACCCGCGTCAAAGGAATGGCAGCGCCCGTCGGGCGACAACATCCCCACCTTGGCCGTGTCGATGAACATTTTCGGCCCGACCATGACCGACACGCCCCCTGCCAATGCCATGTCACAGGTGCCAGCGATCAACGCCTCGCAGGCCTGCACAATGGCGACAAGGGAACTGGAACACGCCGCGTCGACCGAAATGCTGGGCCCGCGCAGATCCAGCAGATACGAGATCCGCGCCGCAAGGATGGAACCGGAGCTGCCCAAAAGGCTATAGCTGTTACGCTCGGATATCAGGTTTTCATACCCGCTCGGCCCCGAGGCGGCGAACACTCCCACTTTCCCGCCTGCCAGTGCCGCCGGGTCGATTGCGGCATCTTCGATGGCGTGCCAGGCGGATTGCAGGAACAGGCGCTGCTGGGGATCGGTCAATTCGGCTTCCCGCGGCAGCATGTTGAAGAACCGCGCGTCAAATTCGTCGACGTCGTCCAGTGCTCCCATCCATTTGCAATAGGTCCGGTTCGGGGCCTGCGGATCGGGATCATAATGATCCTCGATAGACCAGCGGGAGGGCGGTATTTCAGAAATGCAATCGCGCCCGGTTGCGATGTTGACCCAGTATTCATCAAGCGTTGAGGCTTTGGGGAACCGCCCCGATGCGCCGATAATGGCGATATCCATGGCACCGTCTGTCGACGCGTCTGGTTTTGCCTGTGCGGGAACTGCTGGCGCGGGCGTCGGCTCGGGCGGCGGATCGGGCGCGCTGCTGGGGTGCAGCGACCAAAGGTGCGCGACCAGCGCGCCCACAGTCGGATGTCCATAAACCACTGTGGCGGACAGATCGACGCCGAAGCACGCGTTCAGGCTGCGAACCCAAGTTACCGCCAGGATGGAATCCAGCCCCAGATCAAGAAAGGTATCGCCATCGCGGATATCGCCCGGCTCGATCATCAGATCCTTGGCCAGCGATGCGATCACTGTATCGCGCAGATCGGATGTGTTCGCGTTTGGCGTGGCGGGTGGCGCAGGAGGGGGCACGTCGTCCCTGACAAGTGTAGCAATATGGGCTGTCAGCGCGCCGACAGTCGGGTGTCCATAAACCACGGTAGCAGGCAGATCGACGCCGAAGCAGGCGTTCAGGCTGCGAACCCAAGTTACCGCCAGGATCGAATCCAGCCCCAGATCAAGAAACGTATCGCCATCCCGGATATCGCCCGGCTCGATCATCAGATCCTTGGCCAGCGATGCGATCACTGTATCGCGCAGGTTGGTGGTATCAGGCGCAGGCGCATTGGCGGAGGGGGACAGTTTCATTGTGGGCGAATCTCCAAACCGTTCGATCAGTCGTGCGCGCACCCGGTCATTCCCCACGAAAGTTTCGTCGTGCATCGCAAGTTCGCGGGTCAGCACCTCGTTCAAGCGGATGCGCAACGGCGCGGCTGTGGCGGCCTTCCGGGCCATCAAGTCAGCCTTGTCTTCGCGGGCCAGAGTGCGGGCCATGCCAAGCGCATGTTCCAGCACCGCGCGCGCCGGTTTCACTGTGACGCCCGGCGCCCGCGTGCCGATATCGCGACCACGGTATTCGCGGGCGGAAAACAGCACCTCGCGCCCCAGATCATCGCCCAGACGATGGGGAAATATCATCGTCGCGCCCGCGCCCGGCGTAAAGCCGAACCAAAGGTAATTACTATGAAAAACCGCCTCGGCTGCCAGAACTGCGTGGTCGCAGAACATTCCCAGCGACCAGCCCGCACCGATCCCGTGACCCTGTATCGCGCCGATCACCGGCAGCGGGCAGTCCAGCGGCAGGGAATAAATCCGCCGGTCGGTGAACCGGCTGCCGCCCTGCTGCAGATCGGCCAGACCATCGGCGGTGCCCCCACAGGCAAAGTAGCTGTCATGCCCCGTCAAGACGACGACCTTTGCCTGTTGCAAACCCGCCAGCGCAGCGAACGCTTTTTCCAACCCGTCCATCAGCGCCGGGGTGAACATGTTGCGCCCAGCGCGCTCGACCATCCGCAGGACCGCAACGCCGCTGTCCTCCAGTGTCAGCTCTACAACCTGGGACTCCAGATGGACCGTCTGCGCCGTACCAGCCGGCGCGTGGGGATCGGCAAAGGGGGGCAAGGCGGGCGGCGGCAGATCGCCTGCCGTCAAAGGTGCCGAATGCCGCATGTGACGCTTGAGTAGCACAAGCGCGGCGCGCGGTGCCTCGGCGATTTCGTCCGCAAGGGTAAGGGCAGCGTCCTTCACCTGCGCTGTCGGCACCCGCCGTACGCCGGGCATCTCTGACGAATCAAGGGGGCTGCGCGCCGCATAAAGCCGCTGAGCCAACGGTGTTGACGGAGCGGGTATATCGTGCAGCGCAGCCCCTTCGCCAAGGATCAGGAAATCGGCGAGCATGGCTAGGCCCGCCTGCCCCCCCGACACCCCTGCCGGCGCGGCGAGGATCACCGGCAGCCCGCATTCGGCCACAGACTCGATATCGCCCGCCTGCCCCTCTGAGAGATCATTCTCACACCATAGGACGACGGTGCGCAAATCCTCGTTCGCGCCCGCAACGGCCAGTTCATCGCGCAGTGCATCCATCAAAGCGATGCCCCACGGCCCGGTCAGGTTGAGGAGGCGCACTCCGTTCCGATCCTCGGCGCGGTGGATTGTTCCAGTTGGTGGGCTGGCAGTTCCAAGCACAGGGGCAAGCGTGACCTTGACGGCTTTCGTGTCGGCGGTCCGCTGCGCCATTCCGCTTGCCTTTTTCGGATCGACCAGACGCACGCGCCCAGATGGTACTTCGGCTTGGACCTCAGGCAGGGCAGACGTTGGTGTCGGTTGGGACATGCCGGCGCCACCCCAGTAGCGCCGATCCGCCAGTGGTGTCGTGGGCAGCGGCACGCGCCTGTGCTGGGCGCGAAACAGCCCCCCCACGTCGGGTACTCCGCCCGTCAGAAATACCTGTGCCCAGCCATTCAGCCATGCGATGCGGTCCGCACCCTCGGCCATTGTGGGCGGGGATACGCTGTCTTCCGGCACGACCTCTGCACTTGCAACTGCGGTCCCCGCACCATCGGACCACGCCAGCAGCGACCCAGCCGCACTGGCGCAATCCTCAGCCACAAACGCCAGCCGATGCGCCAGATGCCGTCGGCCAATGAGCAGCGTGAAGGCTACATCACTTAGCGCCAATTCAGGCTCAGCCGTCAGATGATTGGACAACGCGCGCGCCTGAAGGCGCAACGCCTCGGCACTGCGGGCCGAAAGCAGGATCAACTGCGGCGTGTCATCGCGTTGCAAGAGCGTGGTGGCGGGGGCCTCTTGGATGACCGCATGTGCATTGGTGCCGCTGAACCCGAACGAGCTGAGCCCCGCGCGGCGCAGTTGCCCCGCCTGCACGGGCCATGGCAGCGCTTGGGTGACCGGCCGCAGCGGCGCTGTCGTAAAGTCTATGGCCGGGTTGCCGCCCGCGATATGCAACGTTGGCGCGATAACCTGATTGCGCAGGCATTCGAGTATCTTGCACAACCCCGTTATGCCCGCCGCAGTCGTTGCGTGGCCAATGTTCGACTTGATTGAGCCAAGATGCAGCGGTCTTTGTGGCGCGCGTCCGGCGAATACGCGTGCCAGTGCTGCATATTCGATCGGATCGCCCAGGGGCGTGCCGGTGCCATGCGCCTCGATCCAGTCGATGCTGTCGGGGTCGATGGCAAAATCCTCCATCACCTGCCGGATCAGCCGTTCCTGTGCCATGGCACTGGGCGCTGTGATGCCGTTGGTCGCGCCGTCTTGGCCTATACCGCTTCCGGCAACCACGGCCAGTATCGTGTCGCCCGCAGCCAATGCCACCGACAGCGGGCGCAACAGGACGGCACCCACCGCCTCGCCGGGGACAATCCCGTCAGCACCGGCACCGAAGGCCGCGCACCGCCCCGAGGATGACAGCATCCCCGCCGCATTGGCGGACTGAAAGAACCGCGCAGTGGATTGCACAAAGACACCACCCGCGATGGCCATATCGCATTCCCCCGCCCGCAGGCTCTGACAGGCCATGTGCAGCGCGACAAGCGAGCTGGAACATGCGGTATCCACCGCCACCGCAGGCCCCTTCAAATCCAGCCAGTAGGACAGGCGTGCAGGCACCAAAGATGCGGTATTGCCCCAGAACGCCTGACCCGGCGCACCCTCGCCCAGAACCTCGGCGTAATCGCCATGACTACACCCGGCAAAGACGCCGCAACGGCTGCCGATGATGTCCGAGCCGCCGTGACCGGCGCTTTCCAGCGTCTTCCAGGCCTCTTCAAGGAACAGGCGTTGCTGGGGGTCCATGCAGGTGGCCTCGGCCCCCGAAATGCCGAAAAACGGCGCGTCAAACCGGTCTATCGCATCCAGAAAACTACCGTGATTGCCACCTGGTCCTGTGACGTTAAACCGGTCGGCTGGTTGGGTCAGATCGCGCCCGGCGACCAGATGTTCCCAAAGCGCCGCTAGGGTTTCAGAGCGGGCAAATCTACCGCTGGCACCGATGATCGCAATGGGTTCGCGCGCTGGATTCTGCGCCGCGACAGGGACAAGTTCGGCGACGGGAAGCGGCACAGTTGTGTGCTGTTCGGTCAGGTGCTGCACCAATTTGGCGACACTGGTGAAATCGAACAGCGCCGTCTGATCCAGCGAAACCCCAAGCGCCTTGCGAAGACGATGCACGAATTCGGCACCCAGGATGGAATCAAGCCCATAGTCGGCAAAACTGAGATGGCGGTCAATCGCCCCCGGTGCGACGTAAAGCGTTTCGCCAAGCGCCTGAAGCACCGCAGCGCCGATCGCGTCATGCCCCACGGCATAGGGTCGGGTGGATTGCGCGACAACGTCGAGTCGGGTGATTTCAGGGAGCGCATCAGGCCTGGCTGGAAGCCGAACGGCAGGGGCACCCACGGCGCGGGCGACGATGATTTGCTGGCCCAGCCCCATTTCCGCATCATCCGACCCGGCGATCCATTCAAACCCGGTATCCTCCAGCACGCGGCGCCAGCTGTCGGGGGAAAGGGATGGCGTGCCTTCGATCCGCAGCTCGGGGTCGGTAAAGCGCCACCAGCCCTCAAGCAGCCCGAACGTGACATGGGTGAACAGGCTTGCCGCGCTGGTTTCATTCAGCACCAGCATTCCGCCCGGTGCCATGGTTTCGCGTACCCGCGCCATGGTCTGGCGTATCTCCGCCGTGGCGTGCAGCACGTTGGCGGCGATCACGACATCATGGGCACCCGGCGCGATATCCTGCCCCGCCAACGGCTCTTCGACATTGAACAATGCGGTTTTCAACTTTGGCACGCGGCCCCGATAGGACCGTTCGGCATGGATCAGAAAGGCGCGCGATACGTCGGAATAAACATAGGAGGCAATCTGGCCGGTGTGGGTGGACAATGCATCGAACACCGGCTCGCTGGTGCCGCCGGTGCCAGCACCGATTTCGAGAAGCCGCAGCGGGCTATCGCTGCGTGCCACGATTTCGCCGACAATCGCGGCGGCCGTGCGGCTGAACCGCGCGGCAACGGCATTCTGCTTGTACACGGCTTCAACCAACGACTGACGCCCCTCGGGGAACAGAACGCTGGTGGCAGCGATCCGCCCTGTCAGGATGTCCGGCAATGCGCGCAACGCCGCCTCGGCCAGATCCATCTGCGCTGCGGTTTGCCCGGATGCACGGTGGGCGCTCCAACGCCCCCACGCCGCCTGTGTCGATGTCGCGCCTGGACCGGAGTGCGCCTGCAACAGCGCACGCGCGGCCCTGGCCCAGCGGACGAAGGGGGCGGCAATCTCACGGTCGGGCAAATTGGCAAGGAGCGCCGACAGGACGTCGGCGATACACTGTTCCAACGCGTCCGCCTGCGCAGTCAGCGTGGCGTCGCCTTGACGCTGCTCCAGCAATGCGCGCAGGGAGTCGCCAATTCCGGAACGTGTCGAAGGGAGCCAGAACGTTTGGCGATCAAACGGATAGGTGGGCAGCGAAACGATCCGCCCCGGCCTGCCGTCACGCAGCGGCGCCCAATCCACGGACTTGTCCGAAACCCACCGATGCAGGGCTTTATGCAGCGCGTCTTCATGCGCCACGTCCGTGCCGCTCAGGATGACACCCTGCGTTGACCGCCCCGATAGCCAATCGTCGAGCGCTTGGGCAAGCTGTGCGGTATCATCGGCGACGATGCCAACGCGCGCCCCCATTGCTTCGCGCCCGATGTGCAGCGTGTGCGCGATGTCTTGCAGGCTTGGGCCCGATACGCCGGGACCGTCCAGCATCGCCGCAAGACCCAAAGGTGTCTGCGCCTCGGCAATCTCTGCACGGCTCGGGCGTCGGCCGGTGATCCGTTCGATCCAACCCGCAAGCGCCGTGAGCTGTGCCACGTCCAGCCCAAGGGCATCGAAGCGCTCCTCGGGATCGATATCGTCCTCTGCGACGTCAAGCAGGTTGGCCAGCGCGGCGCAGATTGCAGTGCCGGTAATGGACTGTACGTGCGACGCATCGCCCTGAGTCCGCAAAAACGCCAAAAGCTGCTGCGCTTGATCACGCAGCCGTGCATCGTCCATGGCCGACAACATGATGGCTTCGGGCCCGGCGGCGGCGGGCACGGCGGCGGCGGGCACGGCCTGTGGCTCGGTCCATTCCTCGATCACAACATGGGCGTTTGCCCCGCCTGCCCCGAAAGAGGAAACGCCCGCAACGCGTGGCCTGTCTGCGGGCCATGGTCCGAGTTCACGTTGCAGCGTGAACGGCGATGCCTCAAGATCAAGGTTGGGGTTAAGGCGCCCCGCATGAAGGGTGGGAACAAGCGTGGCATGCTTCATTTGCAACACCACTTTGGTCACACCGGCAATTCCCGCTGCCGCCTCAAGATGGCCAATTCCCGACTTGACCGACCCCAATGCGCAGCTGCCCCGCGCGACAGCGTCCAAGTTGAATGCATCGCGCAAGCCGTCCAGTTCGATCGGATCACCCAGATCGGTGCCTGTTCCGTGCGCTTCGATATATCCCACGGCATCAGCCGGTAAGCCCGCATTCGCCAGCGCCGCGCGGATCACATCGCGCTGCGCGGCTGGGTTCGGGACGGTATAGCCATGGGTTCGACCGCCGTGGTTGACGGCGCTGCCCCGGATCACCGCATGGATCCTGTCGCCATCAGCGCGCGCCTTCGACAGCGGTTTCAGTACGAGACAACCAACCCCCTCGCCCGGAACGAATCCGTCGGCGCCCATGCCAAATGCAGCGCAGCGACCCGTCGGGCTGAGCATATGCGCCGCGCTCAGCTCGGTATAATTGGAGGGATGCAGATAAAGGTTAACGCCGCCGACAAACGCCATGGCGCAGGTGTCCCGGCGCAACTGCGCGCAGGCAATATCAATCGCCACCAGCGACGAGGAACACATCGTGTCAATTGGCATACTCGGACCTGCAAGGCCCAGAATATGTGACACCCGGTTGGCAATGCTCGCAAACGACGTCCCCGGACGCACCAGCGCCCCGCCCTGACCATGGAACGGGCCATGCAGCGCGAATCCAGTTTTCGTGACGCCGACAAACACTCCGACGCGCGCGCCGCCATGTTCGGTGCCCGCCAGTTTTCCAAGCCGTTGGCGGGTATATCCTGCGTCCTCCATCGCGTGCCAGGCCGCCATAAGAAACAGCCGCTCCTGCGGATCCATCGCCGCCGCCTCGCGCGGAGAAAGACGAAAG
>JAGXHC010000169.1 GCA_024636405.1 Sulfitobacter sp.
TAGCTGATCAGGTCAGACAGGATGCCGATGCTTCTGTCCAGCGCACTCATCTTGATCAATCCTTCACGAAAAGCTTGCGTTCGACGTTGCAAAAGGTCTCGGCGGGACCACCGGCGGTGATCAGAATGCTTTCAGTGATCTCTAGCCCCCAGTCGTCCATCCACAGCCCCGGCATGAAATGAAACGTCATCCCCGGTTGCAGCACGGATTGGTCTTCGGGGCGCAGCGACATCGTGCGCTCGCCCCAGTCCGGCGGATACGACAGCCCGATCGAATAGCCACAGCGCGCGCCACGCTCGATCCCGGCGCGGTCCATCACATCGCCAAGCGCATTGGCAATGTCGCAGGTCCGGTTGCCCGCGCGCGCCTTTTCCAGCCCCGCCTCCAGCCCTTCGACCAACGCCGCCTCGCCGCGCTTGATGTGATCGGGCGGCGTGCCCAACATGACAGATCGTGACAGCGGCACATGGTAGCGCCGGTAACATCCGGCCAACTCAAAGAACGTCACCTCGCCCGTCTTCATTGCGTCGCCGTTCCACGTCAGGTGCGGTGCGGCGGCATCGGTGCCGCTGGGCATCAGCGGCACGATGGCGGGATAATCGCCCCAGATGTCATCGACGCCGGTCAGCGCCGCGGCATAGATCTCTGCGGCCAGTTCGTTCTTGCGCACGCCCGGTGCGGCACGGTCAATGGCCAGCCGCGTGATCTTGTCGGTGATGCGCGCCGCCTTGCGCATGAAATCAAGCTCCTCGTCCGACTTGATCGCGCGTTGCCAGTTCACCAGCGCCGTTGCGTCCGTGATCCTGGCATCGGGCAGCGACGCGATCATCGTGGTGAACGCCTTGGCGGAAAAGTAATAGTTGTCCATCTCCACCCCGATCCGCCCGGTCGCCAGCCCCCGCTCGGCCAGCTTTGCGGCCAGATCCTGCATCGGGTGACGCTCGGTGGATTGCACAAAATTGTCGGTGTAGAATTCCACATCCGTGCGCGCGCGGTTCACGGTGCGCACCGCGCCGTTGGAATCCTGCCGCCGCCCCCACCAGAACGGCGTGCCTTCCAGCGGGACGATAACCGCCTGATGCACATAGAAGGACCAGCCGTCATAGCCTGTCAGCCATGCCTGATTCGACGGGTCCGTGGCGATCAGCACATCAAGGCCCGCCGCGTCCATCGCTGCTCGGGTCAAGCCCAGCCTGCGGTCATATTCGGCATTTGAGAACGGAGTGGGATCAGGATGGGCCATGGAAACCTCGCAGCGTTGCACTGCGCAGCAGGCTAGGCGTTGACAGGTTGGCATACAATACATAAGCATCGCGCCATATGACCGGCGATGGCGTCGCCCCCCATGTCATAGCGCGGCAAGCCTGCCGCAAACATCCTGTACGCCCGGATATTTTCTTTGACCTGGACGCAGTTTCTGCGCCCAAACCAATTGAGGATACTTGGATGACCCAGACTTCTGATCGCATACAAACCTTTTCCAGCCACAATGGCGACAAGGCCCCCCTGCCCTTTTCCGTCACCGAATATGACCGCCGCCTTGCCGCGCTCCGCGCCATCATGGCAACGCGCGATATCCCGGCGGTGTTGCTGACATCGATGCACAACATCGCGTATTATTCGGGCTTTCTCTATTGCAGCTTCGGTCGGCCCTATGGCTGTGTCGTGACCCAGAACGGGTGCACCACCGTTTCCGCCAATATCGACGCCGGGCAGCCTTGGCGACGGTCGCACGGCGAAAACGTCATCTACACCGACTGGACGCGCAACAACTATTGGCGCGCGGTGGGCGATCTGATCGGCGGCGCGAAACGGCTGGGAATTGAGGGCGACCACCTGACACTTGCCGCGCGCAGCGCGCTTAACGATATGCTGGGCGCGCCGGAACTGGTGGACATCGCGCCCGCGACGATGGCCGCAAGGATGCTGAAATCGGACGAGGAGATTGCCCTGATCCGCGAAGGCGCGCGCATTGCCGATCACGGCGGCGCTGCCATTCGCGATGCGATCCGTGCCGGCACGCGTGAGATTGACGTGGCGATGGCCGGGCGCGACGCGATGGAGCTTGAGATCGCCCGCGCCCACCCCGACAGCGAACTGCGCGACACCTGGGTCTGGTGCCAGTCCGGGCTGAATACCGATGGCGCGCACAACCCGGTCACCACCCGCAAACTGGACAAAGGTGACATCCTCAGCCTCAATACTTTTCCGATGATTTCCGGTTACTACACCGCGCTGGAACGCACGCTGTTTCTGGGCGAACCGGACAAGGCATCGCTGAAAATGTGGGAGGCCAATGTCGCCGCGCATGAGCTTGGCCTGTCGCTGATTCGCCCCGGCGCGACCTGTTCGGGGATCTGCGAGGAAATTAACCGATTCTTCCAAGCCGAGGGTCTGTTGCAGTTTCGGTCGTTCGGCTATGGCCATTCGTTCGGAATCCTGTCGCATTATTATGGCCGCGAGGCCGGCTTGGAACTGCGCGAAGACATTGATACCGTGCTGGAACCGGGCATGGTCGTGTCCATGGAGCCGATGATCTGGATTCCGCAAGGGACACCCGGCGCAGGCGGCTACCGTGAACATGACATCGTGGTGGTGGGTGGCAACAGTACCGAAAACATTACCAAATTTCCCTATGGTCCCGGGACAAACATTATCGACTGACACATGAGGGCAAGATGAAAACCAACGATCTACTCGACAAATGGGACCGTGAGACGTTCTTCCACCCGTCCACGCATCTTGCCCAACACGCCCGCGGTGAAAGCGCCTCGCGGATCATCGCGGGGGCCTCCGGGTCACACATCGTTGACCGCGACGGCACCCGCATCCTTGACGGGTTTGCCGGGCTTTATTGCGTCAATGCAGGCTACGGCCGCCGCGAGATCACGGATGCCATCGCGGCACAGGCGCACCAACTGGCCTATTACCACGCCTATGCCGGCCACGGCACAGAAGCCGCGATCACGCTGGCGCATATGGTGCTGGAACGCGCGCCCGATCACATGTCAAAGGTCTATTTCGGCCTTGGCGGATCGGACGCGAACGAGACCAACATCAAGCTGATCTGGTACTACAACAACATCCTGGGGCGTCCGAAAAAGAAAAAGATCATCAGCCGCTGGCGTGGCTATCACGGCTCTGGTCTGATGACCGGATCACTGACCGGGCTGGCGCTGTTTCATGCCAAATTTGATCTGCCGCTTGATAACGTCGTGCATACCGAAGCGCCGGATTTCTTTCGACGCGCCGATCTGGGCCAGAGCGAGGCGGAATTTGTCACCCATTGCGTTGACCAGCTGGAACAGCTGATCGCCCGCGAAGGGGCCGACACCATTGCCGCGTTTATCGGGGAACCTGTGTTGGGCACCGGGGGTATCGTGCCACCGCCCGAAGGCTACTGGCCCGCCATTCAACACGTGCTGGACCGGCATGACATCTTGCTGGTTGCCGATGAGGTTGTGACCGGATTTGGGCGGCTGGGATCAATGTTCGGCTCCGACCACTATGGAATGAAGCCTGATTTCATCACCATCGCAAAGGGGCTGACATCGGCCTATGCGCCGCTGTCGGGGTCTATCGTATCGGGCAAAGTCTGGGACGTGCTGGAAAAAGGGACGGACGAAAACGGCCCGCTGGGCCACGGCTGGACCTATTCCGCGCATCCCATCGGGGCGGCGGCGGGGGTGGCCAACCTTACGCTGATCGACGATCTGGACCTGATCGGCAATGCCACAAAAGTGGGCGACTACCTGAACAAGCAGATGCATGCCGCCCTTGGCGATCACCCCCAGGTGGGTGACATTCGCGGCACCGGCATGCTGTGCGCGGTAGAATTTGTCGAAGACCGCGACACGCGCAAATTCTATGACCCGGCCCAGAAGATCGGGCCGCAGATTGCCGGTGCCCTGCTGTCACGCGGGGTGATCGGGCGGGCCATGCCCCAAGGTGATATCCTTGGTTTTGCACCGCCGTTTTGCCTGACCACCGACGAGGCCGATGAGATCGTCACAAAGACGGCGCAAGCGGTCGATCAAATATTGGGCAAGAGGTGAACAGGGGATCACTTTTACCCCTATCAGCCTGCTGAGACA
Source organism: Sulfitobacter sp. (assembly GCA_024636405.1). The sequence continues at coordinate 4,095 of JAGXHC010000169.1, forward strand.
GCATGCCTTGTTGCAATACGACGGGGCCTGTGCTCTTTTACTGCTCTAACCTGTCATAAGGCGGGAAACATACACCTGGGGAGGTGACACTTGTCGAAGGCAGCTACTGGCGGCGATTTCGTCGTATTCGATCGCGTTCAAAAAAGTTATGACGGCGAAACGCTTGTGGTAAAGGACCTGAACCTTTCTATCGGCAAGGGCGAATTTCTGACAATGCTGGGGCCATCCGGATCGGGCAAGACGACCTGCCTGATGATGCTTGCCGGATTTGAAACAGCGACCCACGGTGACATCCTGCTGGATGGCAAGCCGATCAACAACATATCCCCCCACAAGCGCGGCATCGGCATGGTCTTCCAGAATTATGCGCTGTTTCCGCATATGACAATTGCCGAAAACCTGTCTTTCCCGCTCGAAGTGCGCAAGATGGGCAAATCAGAGCGTGAGGCCAAGGTCAAACGCGCGCTTGATATGGTGCAGATGGGGTCCTTTGGCGGGCGTCGTCCTGCCCAGCTTTCGGGCGGTCAGCAACAGCGGGTCGCGCTGTCACGGGCATTGGTGTTTGAACCGGATCTTGTGCTGATGGACGAACCGCTTGGCGCGCTGGACAAACAACTGCGCGAACACATGCAGTTCGAGATCAAGCATATTGCCGACAATCTGGGCATCACCGTGGTTTACGTGACCCACGACCAGACCGAGGCGCTGACAATGTCGGACCGCGTCGCGGTGTTCGAGGATGGCCGCATTCAGCAGCTTGCCCCACCGGATGAGCTTTATGAAGCGCCGCAAAACAGCTTTGTTGCGCAGTTTATCGGTGAAAACAACACGCTTCAGGGCGTCGTCGAGGAAATCAAGAACGGCATCGCGCTGGTCAAGCTTGACGATGGCAGCCTGATTGACGCCAAGCCCGTGAACGTATCGAAAGCCGGGGAACGCACCCAGGTCTCGATCCGTCCCGAGCGCGTCGAATTCAACAAATCCCGGCTCAGCCCCGAAAGCCACACCCTCAAGGCTGAAGTGCTTGAGTTCATTTACATGGGCGATATTTTCCGCACCCGCCTGCGCGTCGCCGGCAATGACAACTTCATCGTCAAGACGCGCAACGGCCCCGATCAGGTGCGCCTGTCGCCCGGCCAGACCGTCGAAATCGGTTGGCAGCCCGAAGATTGCCGCGCGTTGGACGCCTGACGCGCGCAGAATATCGCGCCGTTCGTTGGCGTGGTTCGAATGAGGTTGCGGTCAAAACCCGTTGTCGCAATCCTCAAGACCAAAACGGGAAAAAAATGGGAGATTTCCTTTTATGACTATGAAAAAGACACTGATGGCCACTTCTGCGATGACTGTCGCGGCTGGTATGGCCTTTGCCGATGCTCACATGGCAAACGAAATGACGATCGTCAGCTGGGGCGGTGCCTACTCCAACTCACAGCAAAAAGCCTATAGCGAGCCTTACGCCGAAAAGACCGGCGTCAAGATCATCAACGATGAATCCTCTGCCGAGGCCGTGGCAAAGCTGCGTGCGATGAACGAAGCGGGCAACATTTCCTGGGATGTGGTTGACGTGACGGCGGCGGATTCATTCCGCCTGTGTGACGAAGGTCTCGCGATGGAGATCGACTTTGACGAGCAACTCGCGGCAGGCGACGACGGGTCAACGGCTACCGACGATTTCGGCGGCACGCTGATCAATGACTGCTTTATCCCGCAGATCGTCTTTTCGACAACATTCGGCTACCGCACCGACATGGTGGGTGACACCCCGCCAACCAAGATCTGCGATGTCTTCGACACAGACGCCTATCCTGGCAAGCGGTCGCTGGAAAAGCGTCCGATTGGCAACATGGAATGGGCTTTGCTCTGCGACGGTGTGCCAAAGGAAGAAATCTATGACGCCCTTGCCACACCCGAAGGCCAGGAAAAGGCGCTTGCCAAGCTGAGCACCATCAAGGACGACGTGATCTGGTGGAATGCCGGCGCTGACACGCCACAGCTTCTTGCCGACGGCGAAGTTGTCATGGGATCGACCTACAACGGTCGTCTGTTCTCTGTCATCGAAGAGCAGGACCAGCCCGTCGCAATGATGTGGGACGGCCAGATGTTCGACATTGACGGCTGGATCATTCCCGCCGGTCTTTCGGATGAACGCAAGGCGCGTGCGCTGGACTTTGTAAAGTTCGCGACCGACACCCAGCGTCTGGCCGATCAGGCTGCCTATATCAGCTACGGACCGGCACGTGCGTCCTCTGCTCCACTGGTTGGCAAGCACGCCGATCTGGGGATCGACATGGGCCCACACATGCCAACAGACCCGGCCAACGCGGGAAACGTCTTTGTATTCAACTATGAATTCTGGGCTGACTACCGCGATGACATCGACGCCAAATTCCAGGCGTGGCTGGTACAATAATCCAGCATCGGAAGGGGCCCGCGCGGCCCCTTCCACCCCATTCGTTAAATCATTTTCCCACCGACCTAATGCAGCGAGCCTGACATGAGCGATGTGACCGACGCCACCACCGCCAGAACTGCCCCGACACCGGACGACGGCCTGCGGATCGCCGACACAGACGCCTCAGGCAAGGTTCTTGCCGCTGACGGCACGCCGCTCAAGAAATCGCTTAACCGCGCCCTCAGGGTGCAAAAACTGCGCGCCCTCGCGTTGATTGCGCCGCTGCTGCTCTTTGTGCTTGTCACTTTCATCGCTCCCATTGCCGACATGTTGTTCCGATCCGTCGAAAACGAGATTGTGGCAGATACGCTGCCCCGCACCACCGATCTGCTGGCCGACTGGGACGCCGACAGCGGCGAAATTCCCACAGAGCCGGTGTTCAAGGCCCTGTTTCAGGACATTTTCGTGGCCCAGGAGGCCAAATTGCACACCCGGCTTGGTTCGCGGCTTAATTATGAGCTGACCGGCGTGTCGTCGCTGTTCCGCAAATCGGGCCGCAAGGTCGAAGACATGGCCGAAGTTTTTCAAGACCAGTTTGAGGACCTGAACGCCTACTGGAAAGACGGCGAAAACTGGAATGCCATGATGGGATCCAACGACTGGATCGCAGATATGGCCGCCTGGGATCCCAAATCCGACGACAAACAACCGCAGTTTGAAATGCGCGACGGAATCGAAGCTTTCCTGCCCGAAACCGCCGCAAAATTTGCCATATATGCCGATTTCATTCAGAACGTGGACGAAGACAATCTGGCCAGACAGGACCCCTGGTCGCTGATCTATTCGTCGCTTTATGACGATCTGAATGGCGTGGATGCCGCCACGTTCGCTGACTTGCAAATTCCGGGTGCGACCGAGCTTGCCGAAGCCGCCGCAGCGCTGCCCGGATTTGAAACCGTCAACTTTACCGAAGCTTTCGCCAAGACCGACAAAGACTGGCAGAGCATGGATGTCTGGCGCACGATTCAGGCCTATAGCCCGAAATACACCAACGGTTACTTCCTCAACGCCGTGGACATGCAAAAATCA
>JAGXHC010000170.1 GCA_024636405.1 Sulfitobacter sp.
CTCCCGTGACCGTATGCTCAAGGGCATCAATATCCTGGCCAATGCCGTAAAGGTTACGTTGGGCCCGAAAGGCCGCAACGTGGTCATCGACAAATCCTATGGCGCACCGCGCATCACCAAAGACGGTGTTTCGGTCGCCAAGGAAATCGAACTGGAAGACAAGTTCGAGAACATGGGCGCGCAGATGGTCAAGGAAGTTGCTTCCCGGACCAATGACGAAGCCGGTGACGGCACGACCACTGCGACCGTTCTGGCGCAGGCGATCGTTCAAGAAGGCATGAAATCGGTCGCGGCCGGCATGAACCCGATGGACCTCAAGCGCGGTATCGATCTGGCAACGGCAAAAGTCGTCGAAGCGATCAAGGCCGCCGCGCGTGACGTATCCGACAGCGACGAAGTGGCCCAGGTTGGTACCATTTCCGCAAACGGCGAAAAAGAAATCGGCCGTCAGATCGCGGATGCGATGCAAAAAGTGGGCAACGAAGGCGTGATCACCGTCGAAGAAAACAAGGGTCTGGAAACAGAAACTGTTGTCGTCGAAGGCATGCAGTTCGACCGTGGCTACCTGAGCCCCTACTTTGTCACCAACGCCGACAAGATGACCGTCGAGCTGGAAGATGTGATCATCCTGCTGCACGAGAAAAAGCTTTCGTCGCTGCAGCCAATGGTTCCACTGCTGGAGCAAGTGATCCAGTCGCAAAAGCCGTTGCTGATCATCGCAGAAGACGTCGAAGGCGAAGCTTTGGCGACACTTGTCGTGAATAAGCTGCGTGGCGGTCTGAAAATTGCTGCTGTGAAGGCACCGGGCTTCGGTGACCGTCGCAAAGCCATGTTGCAGGATCTTGCGATTCTGACAGGCGGTCAGGTGATTTCCGAAGATCTCGGCATGAAGCTTGAGTCCGTGACAATGGACATGCTGGGTTCCGCCAAGAAGGTGTCGATCACCAAAGACGAGACAATTGTCGTCGACGGTGGCGGTGAAAAGGCTGAGATCGAGGCACGCGTTGGCCAGATTCGCAACCAGATCGAAGAGACAACATCCGACTACGACCGTGAGAAACTGCAGGAACGCGTTGCCAAACTGGCAGGCGGTGTTGCCGTGATCCGCGTTGGTGGCATGACTGAAACCGAAGTGAAAGAGCGTAAGGACCGTGTCGATGACGCGCTGAACGCGACTCGCGCTGCGGTTCAGGAAGGTATCGTTGTTGGCGGCGGTGTTGCTTTGATCCAGGCGGCAAAATCGCTTGACGGTCTGACAGGTGACAACTCCGACCAGAACGTCGGTATCTCCATCATCCGCAAGGCACTTGAAGCACCGTTGCGCCAGATTGCCGAAAACTCCGGCGTCGATGGTTCGGTTGTTGCGGGCAAAATCCGTGAGAGCGAAGACAAGACCTTTGGCTTCAACGCGCAGACCGAAGAATATGGCGACATGTTCAAGTTCGGCGTAATTGATCCGGCAAAAGTTGTGCGTCACGCGCTTCAGGATGCGGCATCTATCGCTGGTCTGTTGATCACCACCGAAGCTATGGTTGCGGATCGTCCCCAGAAGGACGGCGGCAATGGTGGCGGCGGTGGCATGCCCGACATGGGCGGCATGGGCGGCATGATGTAAGCCACCTTTGGCTTGAATTCAGAAAGGGCGCGTCATTTGGCGCGCCCTTTTTTTGTCTTTATGCGGTCTTGGCCCCGGCGTACCGATTTCAGACGGGCAGTTCGACAATACGGACGTACGCCTCCAGCATATCCAGCGCTGCTGCAAATGTTTCGGATGGGTTTTCCTTGACGATATACCCCGCAATATTGCGCCCATAGGCTGATTTTACGTCCGAAGGGGTATCGGAAGTGGTAAAGACGAACACTACGATACGAGCCAAGGCAGGATCGGCGCGCGCGGCATCAAGAAACTCAATGCCGCCCATGCGCGGCATATTGAGGTCTAGCAACACAATATAGGGCGGTAGCCCGCCCTCGCGGATGGCTTCGGATTGGAGAAATTCCAACGCATACTGGCCATCGCTGCATTCGTAAACTTCATTTACAATCTTGAGCTTGCGCATCGCGCGCTTCATCGCGAGCACGCTGATCGCGTCATCTTCGACGATAAGGAAACGCGCCTCTCTCGTTCTGGGGTTCATGCAATTTTTCCTGAGGGGCACGCCATGACAGACGCGGGATGCAAACCTTGGCGTTGGCGAAACGCAATTCGCATCTTGTGACACCTGATCGCGGTCGGATTCGGCGACACGACGGTTTGAGGTCGGCCAATTGCGGCAGGGACGGCCTGCGCGGCAGAGGGAGATAAATCATTGTCCATACTGCCTTACTACAAGTGTGGACTTAATCGATTGTTAAAAGCGATGTCCTAGCATGAAGAATAACGATGCAAGGCGGCAAAAACCGCGTTCCGAAGTTGGACGTTAGGCTGCGCCGTTTGCGCGAACCATTCTGCGGTATATAGAGGCAGGCATATGCATGAAAACACCGCCCGCGGAAGTGGGAGTTCGCTTGATCAGGCCGCATGTGCCGCTGTCGATCAGGGTGAGATGGATGAATTCATCTATTTGATCAGCCATGATGTCCGGGGCTGCGTGCGCGCGCTTTTGGAACTGCCAAAATGGATTGGCGAAGATCTGCGTGATGCTGAAATTACACTTGGGGCAGATGTGGAAGGCTACCTTGATCTGATGGAACGGCACGCGGGGCGGCTGGACCGTATGTTGACAGATTTACTGACCTATTCCCGTGTCGGACGTATGCAAATCTCTCAGAAAATGGATATCGGACGCGCGCTCGACAGGGTTTTGGCTGCGCATCCTATACCACTTTCCTTCACTGTGTCGCGGGCGTTGAAGTGTGCGCATGTTGTAATCGGGGAACGCGATCTGCTGACGCTTTTGGAGGCGCTGATCGACAATGCCACGAAGCACCACGATTGTTCTGACGGCTGCATTCAAGTGACCACTGGACTGGATGGGGGCGATATTGTGCTGTCTGTCTCGGATGACGGGCCGGGCATTGACCCCAGTTTTCACGATCAGGTGTTTCGCGCCATGAGCACCCTAAGACCGCGTGACGAAGTTGAAGGCAGCGGAATGGGGTTGGCACAGGTGCGAAAGATCGCCGAATTCTATGGTGGCAGTGCGACGCTGACCAAGTCGCCGTTCGCACGTGGCATATCCGTAAGCATCCGATTGCCGCACAAAGGCTGACCCGACGTGCCAGTGCCTTCAATTTAGGCGGTTTTATCTTCAGTTTTCTGGTGAGACTTCTGTTGTCGTTTACGCTTTGGAATGACTTTTCCGCGATGTTGCCACTGACAAAATCCGGAAAAGGGGTAGCGGCATGTTTTCAGGTTCTGGTTCAGAATGCAGGGTTCCCGCTCCCGTGGCGCTGCCGACCCATATCCGCACTCTTTTATTGGACGACAGCACTTTTGATCGGGCAAGGATCCGCAGGTTGAGCGGCAGGACCGGCATCAAAATTCAGATCAATGAAGTTGATAGCATTGAAACAATGCAGGTGTTGGTCAAAAAATCGGAATATGATTTGCTGATGATTGATTACTGCCTTCCGGTCGGCGACGGGATCGAAGCGCTTGCGCACATCGCGCAAGATCCGCTGAACAGAGGGGCCGGGGTCATCATGATCACTGGAAACGGCGGTGTCGATACTGCTGTTCAGGCGATGCGCGGCGGGTGCCACGATTTTCTCAACAAGAACGCGTTGGACGTAGATCTGTTGCGCAGCGCAATGATCAATGCAGTGACCCGCGCACGAGGGCAGCAGCACCAGAGACAAGCCGATTATCAGCGGGACATCATAAAACGGGGCATGCTTGCCGCGTTTAAAGACAGTGAGATGAAAGAGAATGTCGTCTCGCTTCTGCGCAGTCATATTGATCTTGCGCAACCGCAACGGCCCGTTTTCGGTGCGAACATGGATCCGGGCGATGTTGACATGCTTTATCTCGGGCTCAACGATGAGGACGAGTTTCAATTTAGCTGATTTCAATACCAACTGTCCGACGCTGGATGAAATGACCCTTGGCGAAAAGAGCTTCTGCGGCTACTCGTCGAACATGCGTCTTGCCTTGCTCACCGCCGCCACGATGATTGCCTTTGCCGGGAATTCCGTTCTGACCCGGATGGCAATAGACGGCGATCACCTCGACCCTTCGGGTTTTGCGATTGTGCGGGTCATGTCCGGGGCGCTGGTGCTGGGCATGGTGATGACGGCGCGCGGCGGCGCTCTGCCTTTGATGCGACGCAATCGTATCGCCGGGGCGGCAAGTCTGGCTGTTTATATGATTTCTTTTTCGCTGGCATATCTGACGTTGGACGCAGGGCTTGGCGCGCTGATCCTGTTTGGCGTGGTGCAGATTACCATGTTCGCCGCCGCCAGCCTGCGCGGCGCGGCACCGACCCCGCGTCAGACAACCGGCGCGATCGTCGCCTTTTCGGGATTGCTGCTTGCGCTTTGGCCGGGGCCGGGCGGCACGGCGCATCCTGTCGGCGCGGCACTGATGGTCGCTGCGGGTCTGGGTTGGGCGGCCTATACGCTTGTCGGCCGCCGATCCGCCGATCCACTTGCCGCGACGGCCGCAAATTTTCTTTTGTGTGTACCAGTGGTGCTGGTGCTGCTGGTCGGCACCGGCGCGCAGTACACACCAACCGGCATTGCCCTTGCAATGCTCAGCGGCGGTTTGACCTCTGGGCTTGGCTACGCGCTGTGGTACGCGGTATTGCCGCAACTGGACAACGCAACTGCCGCAATCGTGCAACTGAGCGTACCGATCATCGCGATGGGCGCCGGAGCGTTGCTGTTGGGGGAGGTGATCACGCCATTGGCCGCCATTGCAGCGGCATTGGTCCTGGGTGGTATCGGCTGGGCTGTCAGCGCACGATCAATTCCAGCGGATCATAATTGATTGAAACACCGTCACTGAAAGCCACGGCGCCAAGGCTGTCAGGCTTGTGACGCAGGTGCGCAAGTTCTGCTTCCGTAACCCAGCGGCGGTCCGAAACGATGGCTTCACAGTCCTTCCAGTCAGGATCGATTTGCGCCGCTCCGTCGACGGTGCACCGGAAATAAACGTCAACCTGATGAAAACCGCTGCCGGGGTCGTGAAATTCGTTCACCAAACAGGGGTCACCGACAAAAATATGCAAGCCAGTTTCCTCATAGACCTCCCGGCGCAGGTTTTCCGGCAGCGATGTTCCCTTTTGCACACCCCCGCCGGGGGCGCACATCAGCGTGCTTTGCCCCGCCGGATAGGCATTCACGACCAACAACCGCCCGCGGTGCAAAAGAATGGCGCGTACGGCAATTCGGGGGGATCCAAGGGACAAGTTACCGCCTTTCGCAAGGTCACAGAATGCAAGCATTTCACAATTGTCCAATTCAGTCTATCTCAGGCCCATGATCAGATTGACCCTCATCTGCGCGGCTCTGCTGAGCAGTGCTGCGCTGCCCGCGCTGGCGCTGGAACGGTGTGTCGTGCTGCTGCATGGGTTGGCACGCACCGAGACATCATTTGCTTTGATGGAGGCGGCGCTGGAGGCCGAAGGCTACCGTGTGGTGCGCCCCGGCTATCCGTCCACAGAGGCCCCGGTGGCGGCATTGGTAAAGCAGACAGTCCCAGACGCGATTGCGTCATGCGGCACGCAAAAGGTCGACTTTGTTACCCATTCCATGGGTGGTATTCTGGTGCGCAAATGGGTGGCGGACAATGGCGCGGATCGCATTGGGCGAGTTGTAATGTTAAGCCCCCCGAATCAGGGCAGTGAAGTGGTGGATGAATTGGGGGATTTGCTGGCCTTTGACTGGATGAACGGGCCGGCGGGCGCGCAAATGGGGACCGGCGCTAACTCTCTGCCGCGCAAACTGCCACCGGTCACGTTTCAGCTCGGCGTCATAGCGGGTTCTCAGTCACTCAATCCGTACTTTTCGTCGCTTTTGCCGGGGCCCGATGATGGAAAGGTGTCGGTCGCTTCCACCAAGGTGAAAGGCATGGCGGATCATCTGGTGTTGCCGGTGACGCATACCTTCATGATGAACAACCCCCGCGTGATCGCCCAGACGATGGCATTTCTGAACACGGGCCATTTCGACCGCGGAATGAATTGGATGGATGCCGTGCTTGA
>JAGXHC010000171.1 GCA_024636405.1 Sulfitobacter sp.
CCTTCCTCAATGTATCGCTTAAACCGCGCCCGAAGTGCGTCTGGCAAAGGTGCTGACATGATCCATCCTCTCACATCAGATGAATCACAAAATCATGCAGGTGGGTATCCCCGCGATTCAGGTTTCGGGCGGGACGCTTTAGCGCCCCGATAGCCACCGTCCAGATCAGTCCCAGTGTCCCACCGATGGCAAAACAGACCGTGTTCAGCAGCAGCGGAGGAGTGGGCGCGGAGCCGACAGTAAAAAGTGCCAGTAACGACCAAAGCAGCACGGCGATGAAGCCAACCGCAGTGGCGCGCGGGCGGGTCATGGAAGCCTTAACGTCATGTTGTCCGCGAAACGCAGAACGAGCGGTCGGTCGCTATCGCATCGGAATAAGGACGGCATCAAAGATTGGCAGATGGTCATCACTCACAAATACAGTTCAATCGCAGGCAGAGACAGTCTTGACCTTCATGGACGTGGGATGGCGCATTTGCACATCCGCATTTCAGCGCAGCAGCCTTCATAGCCGGTAAGATGCAAAATGCCGACGCAAAGGATGCGTCGGCAATTATCGTATTGTAGATGGGGTATTTCAGACGAAAAACTGTGCCCCGTTGGCCGAAATGGTCGATCCGTTAATAAAGCCTGCGTCATCGGACACAAGGAACACAACGGCGCGTGCGATCTCTTCCGGCTCACCCAGACGTCCGGCGGGAATTTGGGCAATGATGCTCTCGCGTACCTTTTCCGGGACCGCCATCACCATTTCCGTGCCGATGTAGCCCGGACAAACGGCGTTTGCGGTGATGCCTGCGCGCGCACCTTCTTGTGCCAGTGACTTTATGATGCCCAGATCGCCAGCCTTGGTCGCGGCATAGTTGACTTGGGCGAATTGCCCCTTCTGGCCGTTGATCGATGAGATCACGACGATGCGCCCGAACTTGCGTTCACGCATGCCGGGCCAGATCGGATGAATAGTGTTGAAAACGCCGTTCAGATTGGTGTCGATGACTTCTTTCCACTGTTCAGGGGTCATTTTGTGAAATGGTGCGTCACGGGTGATGCCGGCGTTGGCGATTACGACTTCGACAGGACCAAGGTCTGATTCGACCTGCTCAATCCCTGCCTTGGATTCTTCGTAACTTGCGACGTTCCATTTGTAGGTCTTGATCCCGGTGCTTTCGGTGAATTTCGATGCGGCCTCGTCATTGCCGGCATAGGTGGCCGCGACGGTATACCCTTCAGCTTTCAATGCGGTGGAAATGGCGGCACCGATGCCACGGCTTCCTCCGGTGACTAATGCGACTCGTGACATCAATGCTCCTCCCTCAAGGTAACGTTATTGCGAGTGTTTGTATCGGCGCGCAATTATATTGCGCGCCCAATCTTTTTACGGGCGCTCGAGGCACATGGCAACACCCATACCGCCGCCAATGCACAAAGTAGCGAGACCTTTTTTGGCACCGCGCCGCTGCATTTCGAACAGCAGCGTGTTAAGTATGCGCGCCCCGGATGCACCGATGGGGTGGCCGATGGCGATGGCACCGCCGTTGACGTTGACGATGGATGGGTCCCACCCCATGTCCTTGTTCACGGCACAGGCCTGAGCTGCGAAGGCTTCGTTGGCTTCTACCAGATCAAGATCTTCGGCCTTCCAGCCAGCTTTTTCCAGCGCCTTGCGTGACGCGTAAATCGGCCCAACACCCATGATTGACGGATCTACGCCCGCCGTGGCGTAGGAGGCGATCCGCGCGAGCGGTGTGATGCCTCGCTTTTCGGCTTCTTGCGCAGACATCAAAAGGGCTCCAGCCGCGCCATCGTTAAGGCCGGAGGCATTGGCAGCGGTGACCGATCCGTCCTTTGTGAACGCCGGGCGCAGTTTTTGCATCGCTTCCATAGTGGCGCCGTGTCGGATGTATTCGTCCTGATCCACAACCACGTCACCTTTGCGACCCTTGACTGTGTAGGCTACGATTTCGTCGTTGAATTTACCGGCCTTCTGCGCGGCTTCGGCTTTGTTCTGTGAACCGACAGCGAATTCATCTTGCTGGTCGCGGCTGATCTGCCACTTCTCAGCGACGTTTTCGGCGGTCTGGCCCATATGATAGCCGTTGAAGGCATCCCAAAGGCCGTCCCGGTTCATGGTATCAATGAATTGCAGGTCACCCATCTTTTGCCCGGCGCGCAGATTTTGCGCGTGGGGGCTCATTGTCATGTTTTCCTGACCGCCTGCCGCGACAATCGACGCATCGCCAAGCTGAATATGCTGCGCCGCCAACGCCACCGCACGCAGACCGGAGCCGCAGACCTGATTGATCGACCACGCGGCCGCTTCTTGCGGCAGCCCGGCATTGATGTGGGCCTGGCGTGCGGGGTTCTGGCCCTGCGCCGCGGTCAGGACCTGTCCGAGGATTGTCTCTGACACCTCGGACGGGTCGATGCCTGCACGCGATACGATCTCACGCAACACGGCAGCGCCCAGATCATGGGCCGGGACGTTGGAAAATGCTCCGCCGAAACTGCCCACAGGGGTGCGCGCGGCGGATGCGATGACAACATTGGTCATGGGATATGGTCCTTTACCTTATTGGCAAGGGGCTATCGGTTGCGGTGCAGGCCACGTGGGGCCGAACGCGACTCCCCCGCCTTCTGAGGAAAGACATATCTCACGGGCGGAGACGCAGCAACCGATGTACGGCTGTCGATGGAATCCTTTGCGAACGGCGGCTGAGGCCCAAATGGCTCAGCCTGCTGCGTGGGCGGGTGTGTTATGCATCCACGTCGGCCGCGTCGTGGGTGCTTCGAAATGAAAGCCTTGCAGGCAATCCACACCCATCCGGGTCAAAAGGCCCGCATCTTCGGCGTTTTCGACCGAGGTGGCGACTGTCAGCATGTCAAAGTGCCCCGCGACAGAGATCAGCGCCGCCGTCAACGCGCGGTTGTCCGGATTGGTGGCAATACCGCGGACAAACTGGCCGTCGATCTTTAGAATATCGAAATAGAAGTCCCTGAAATAGCGCAGTGCAGCATGGCCAGACCCAAAATCATCCATGGCAAAACAGACACCATGCGGCTGCAAATCATCCATGAAGTTCGCCACCAATTCCGGCACCAGCATGGCCGAACTTTCGCTGATTTCCAAAATCAGGCGATCGCCGATGCTGCCGTCCCGGCCCAGCCATCGGCGCAGCATGGTGTGCCATGCCTTGTACCCGATTGACCGGGCGGACATGTTGATCGACAGGCGCAATCCGCGGTTGTCATGCAGCGCTGATAATCCGGCGCGCAAAGCAAGCACATCAATTTCCCGCCCGATTTCAGTGCCCTCAATGGCGGTCATGAAATCGCGCGCGGGGATCACACGGCCCGTGGCGTCCATCACGCGGATCAATCCTTCGTGGAAGGCAACGCGAGACTGGTCAGCGGCGTGCATCACTGGCTGAAACGCCAGCAGGGTCTGCTTGTGCGCGATTGCATCGCTTACCATGGAAAGCGTGTTTTCGTCGCGCTGGACGACGGCATGGTTGAGCGGGCTTTCCCCGCCCGGTTCGATATCTGCAAAACGGCGTTTCATTTGGCTGCCTACGTGGCTAGTGTTTCGTGATGCGTGAGTTTGCAGCGCCATGTCATAATGACTTCTTAATCTGACGATTTTGCATCAATTGTATTTAACGCGCGGATGTCGCGGGCCAGTGCTGAAAGGAACACGATGCAGCGGTGTGGCTGGGCGGGGCCCGAACAAATCTATGAAAATTATCATGACACTGAATGGGGCGTGCCTGAAAACGGCAGTCGGGCGTTGTGGGAAAAGCTGGTGTTGGATGGATTTCAGGCCGGGCTTAGCTGGCTCACGATCCTGAAGAAACGCGAAAACTTCCGCGCTGCTTTTGCTGGGTTTGATCCACATGTGATCGCCGATTGGGGCGCAGAAGATGTGAACCGGCTGTTGGCTGACCCCGGTATCATCCGGCACCGCGGCAAGATCGAGGCGACAATCACCAACGCGCGTGCATGGCAAAAGGTTGAGGCGCAGGGCGGGTTTGATGCATTCATGTGGCGCTACGTTGACGGTGCGCCCTTGCAGAACCGGTTTGCTACACAGGCCGAGGTGCCGCCCAAGACTGCGCTGTCTGAACAGGTGTCGAAGGATTTGAAAAAGGCGGGGTTCAAATTCTGTGGGCCGACAATTGTATATGCATGGATGGAAGCTTGCGGACTGGTGAACGATCATATTGTGACCTGCCACCGGCATGAAGTCTGTGCCGGGATGCACAGGTAAGCAACCAGAGGGGCGCGAACAGCGCCAGAGCTGGATTTTGGCCCGGATTGGTGCGGGCAATCACCCTTACGACTTTGCCCGTTGACTCCCCCCATCACACCCGTATAAGCGCCTCTTCATTGGTGTTGGTGGCCCCTGCGAGGGGATGCCTGTCGGGCGCAAGCCAGAGGACAACGCCCTTTAACGCCCTGTCGAGGGCACTATAAAGGAGAACAGCCGTGACCAAACGCACGTCTGCCAAGCACAAACTAGACCGCCGCATGGGCGAAAACATCTGGGGCCGTCCGAAATCCCCGGTGAACCGCCGCGAATACGGTCCCGGCCAGCACGGTCAGCGCCGTAAGGGCAAAATTTCCGACTTCGGTATCCAGCTGCGCGCCAAGCAGAAGCTCAAGGGCTACTATGGCGACCTGACCGAAAAGCAGTTCCGCCGCATCTATGGCGAAGCCGAGCGGGTTAAGGGCGACACCGGTGAGAACCTGATCGGTCTGCTGGAACGCCGTCTGGACGCGGTTGTGTACCGTGCCAAATTCGTCGCCACGGTTTTTGCCGCGCGCCAGTTCGTGAACCACGGCCATGTCCGTGTGAACGGAAATAAAGTGAACATTCCTTCTTACCGTGTGAAGGAAGGTGACGTTATCGAGGTTCGCGACCAGTCCAAGCAGATGGTGGCGCTTTTGGAAGCGACACAATTGGCCGAGCGTGATGTGCCTGATTACATCGACGCCGATCACTCCAAGATGACGGCGACATTCGTGCGCACGCCGCAGTTGGGCGATGTGCCTTATCCGGTGATGATGGAACCGAACCTCGTGGTCGAATTCTACGCCAAAAACTAAGCAGGGCTTTGTTGTCTGCTGCATCGGGCCGCTCCTTTTGGGGCGGCCTTTTGCATGGGGTCGCTAGGTTTTGTGTATCCACAAATGAAGACGGCGGCGAAGGGATCAGGCGTTCAGCAGCCCGGCAACGGCAGCCAGATCGTCGCGGAACAGCGCGGTGGCGTCATCTTGCGCAATGGCATCGGGAATGCGCAAAAGATAAGCTGGATGAACGGTCACGAACACCGGGCCATATGCCGTCTTCTCCAGCTGTCCGCGTCGCGCAAGGATGCCGCCACGTTTGCCGGTAAGGGTTTCGGCAGCCGTGCCACCCATCGACAGGATCAGCATTGGTTTGATAATCGCAACCTCACGGTCAATCCACCAGCGGGCGTGTTCGATGTCGTTGCTGTTCGGTGATTGGTGAATGCGCCGCTTGCCACGGGGCGTGAATTTAAAGCGTTTGACGGCATTGGTCACGTAAGATTCTGACCGCTGTAACCCTGCGTCCGCTGCAATCCGGTCAAAAAGCTGACCTGCTGGACCAACGAAGGGGCGCCCTTCGCGGTCTTCTATGTCGCCGGGCTGTTCGCCTACGATCATCAGCTTGGCATCCTGCGGCCCTTCGCCCATCACAATTCGGCCATATCCCGGCGTTGTTATGTGGCTGTCTTTTTCGGCGCGTGCTCTCAGGTCGTCCAGCGTCATTGACAACGCAACTCGGGGCGCGGCCAGCGGTTGCGTGTGGGCATCGTGCAGGCGTTCCAGAATGCGTGTGGCGCGGATCGGCGGTAGGGTCGGCGCAGCCTCCGCCATGGCGCGGGCGCGGGTCTCGGCCTGAGCGATCAAGCCGGGTATGTGTTGCGCCTCCGGCAGGTTTTTCCAATATTTGCGCGGCATTTCGGATGTCATCGCCTGAACCTTGAGGCGCGCGGGATTGAAGATATTACAGAAATACGTCCCCCAAAGATCCTCAGCCGCGTCATCAGGCAGATCCGGTTTGCGCTGGCCGGGGCCGAACGTAAGCGTGCCTGCGTCCCAGCGCGCGGTGACGTCCGGTGTGACGATCATCCAGTCCATGTCCCCGAAACGGCGGGAAAAAAAGGGCGCGGTTGGTTCTACCGTGTGGTGGGTCGGTTCAAACCATGCCGCAAACTGCCGGCGATTTCCGCCCGCGTCGAGATCCCGAAACCGAACGAAAGCTTTCATCTTGTGCGCGCAGCGGCGTACGCCCTTTTCCATCAGGCGCAGGTGCGCAAGCGCAGGATCACCCCGGTCCGACATAAGAGTGGGCTCTGTGCGCAGCCGCCAAAGCAGCGCATAGAGCCGAGCAAACCGTTCCGGGTCCGCATGCCAAACCACAGTCTGGGCAAGTCCGATGAAGGATTTAGGCACGGTCAAATTGTGCGCAGGAGGGACAGGAGCGGGGTCATTGCTGCCAAAAAGGTCGGTTTGCGGCGTAGCGTCGTAGTGCCACAGGATGTCGTGCGGCGCCGTGCCGGAAGCCAAGAAACCGCGCGCGGCATCGCGCCAAGCAGACCAGGTCCCGATACGGGGCAGGGCGACCGTCTGCATCAGAACAATGAAAGCTGCTCTGGGGGCGGGGCGAAACGCGCGCGCAAGGTGGCGCTGTCGGTCAGGGCGCCGGGGCTCCAGTCCGTCAGGGTGATAAAGGGCCGCGCCTTTTTGAGCAGCGCGCCCATGCGTTGAAGATCTCCATAACGCAGATCCCGGTGGCGACGGGTTGACAGGATGCGGCCCACGGTGCGGGTGCCGAAACCCGGTACGCGCAGCAGCATTTCGCGTGAGGCTGATTGAACCCGGACGGGAAACTGCGCCCGATGTTGCAGAGCCCAGGCCAGCTTGGGGTCGATCTCCAGATCAAGATTGCCCTCCAATCCGGTCCCTGTAATTTCATCCGCACTGAAGCCGTAAAACCGCATCAACCAGTCAGCCTGATAAAGCCGGTGTTCACGGATCAATGGCGGTTTGATCAACGGCAGACGAGCAGAGCTGTCCGGGATCGGGGAAAACGCAGAATAATAAACGCGCCGCAGGCCATAATCTGCGTAAAGGCGGGTCGAGCGGTCTAGAATTGTGGCATCGTTGGATCCGTCAGCCCCGACAATCATCTGGGTTGACTGCCCGGCTGGTGCAAATCGGGGCGGACGCTTTCCTGTGTGGCTGCGGTCCTTGGATTCCGCGCGGTGTGCCTTGACCTTGGCCATGGCGCTGCGAATCGTCTCGGGGTGCTTTTCCGGCGCATAGGCGGCGACGGCGGCATCGGTGGGCAGTTCGACATTGATGGACAGTCGGTCGGCATACAATCCGGCCTGTTCTATCAACTCGGGCGAGGCGTCGGGGATGGTTTTAAGGTGGATATACCCGCGAAAATTCTCGCGGGTTCGCAAGGTGCGTGCAATCTGGACCATGTCTTCCATGGTCTTGTCGGGCGACCTGATGATGCCCGATGACAGGAACAAGCCTTCGATATAGTTTCGACGGTAGAATTCCAGCGTCAGACTTACGACTTCTTCGGGCGTAAAGCGGGCCCGTTCAACGTTGGAAGAGACGCGGTTCACGCAATAGACGCAATCGAATATACAAAAGTTCGTCATCAGTATCTTGAGAAGCGAGATACAGCGTCCGTCGGGGGCGTAGGCGTGACAGATGCCGGAACCTTCCGAGGATCCCAATCCCTTGCCATCGCGCGAATCGCGGCGGGTTGTTCCGGACGATGCACAAGAGGCATCATATCGCGCCGCATCCGAGAGGATTGCGAGTTTCTGTTTCAGGGTCTTTACCATTACAAGGTCCACTCATTACAGGTTGTTCATGATATGTTCTGAAATGCGCAAGCGCAAGGGCCAGCATGTCGCACTTTGTGTGGGGTCTTGGCCCGGAGCATGTCTGGCGCAGATGTCATGTGGCGCTGAAGGCATCCTGGTGAGCGCTGCTGCAAGTCCGTGTTCAGGGGTGCAGGAACGGACAATTTTGCGAAAGCCCCGGCTGGCCCGCGCATGAGCCGTCGGGTCTTGGGGCGCGCGCGCAGACCGTCCGTGTTTTTCGCACTGGTTTGCTGGCGGTGGCACCGTTAGAACGGCGGCGGGAGTACAGGATTATGAATATGATCATACCGCAGCCGGGCATCATGGAAATCGACCTTTATCAAGGCGGGGCCTCGCATGTGGCGGGTCTTGAGAATGTCGTCAAGCTAAGCTCGAACGAGAACCCACTTGGACCAAGCGAGGCAGCGCTTGAGGCCTATCGGCGTGCGGCATATGATCTGCACCGCTATCCATCGTCGGATCACGCCCGGCTGCGCGGCGCAATCGCGCAGGTGCACGGGTTGGATGCGGAACGCATTATTTGCGGTGCCGGATCAGACGAGGTCATATCGTTTCTCTGTCAGGCGTATTCCGGACCGGGATCCGAGGTGATCCACACCGAACACGGCTTTGCCATGTACCGCATTTCCGCGCTGGCCGCCGGGGCCACTCCGGTGGAGGTGCGCGAACGCGAACGGGTGACAGACGTCGAGGCGATTTTGGCGGCGTGCACCGATGCCACACGGTTGGTGTTCATCGCCAATCCCAACAACCCAACCGGCACGATGATCGGCGGCGCCGAGATCGCACATCTGGCCGGAGCCTTGCCGCCGCAAGTCCTGCTGGTGCTGGACGGTGCTTATGCTGAATATGTGGACGGCTACGATGGGGGCGCCGGTCTGGTGGACAGTCGCGATAACGTAGTAATGACGCGGACATTTTCCAAGCTTTATGGGCTGGGCGGCCTGCGTGTCGGCTGGGGCTACGGCCCCGCGCATGTGATCAATGTGTTGAACCGGGTGCGCGGGCCATTCAATCTGGCGCAACCGGCCTTGATGGCGGCCGAGGCGGCCGTGCGCGATACCGCTTATGCCAACCACTGCCGTGCAGAAAATGCGCGCTGGCGGACTTGGCTGGGCGATGCACTTGCCGAGATCGGAATACCGTCCGATGTGTCCTGTGCCAATTTTGTACTGGCGCGGTTTTCCAGCCGCGCCGTGGCTGAAGGGTGTGATGAATACTTGAAATCGCAAGGCCTGATCGTTCGGATGGTGGCCGGGTACAACCTGCCGAATTGTCTGCGGATCACAGTGGGCGACGAAAGCGCGTGTCGCCGTGTGGTCCACGCCGTGCGCCAGTTCAAGGCGCAGGATCAGCGCGCGCCGGAGGAGAATGCGCCATGACGCAGGTCTATGACCGTGTGGCGCTGATCGGTCTGGGGCTGATCGCGTCATCCATGTTTTGGGCGATGAAGCGTGGCGGCCTTGCGGGCGAAGTAACCGGCTTTGCCCCAAGCGAAAAGACACGCGACGTCGCGCGCGAGATCGGTCTATGTGACCGGGTCTGCGATACGATGGCAGACGCGGTTGAGGGTGCCGATCTGGTGGTGTTATGCGTGCCGGTCGGCGTGATGGGACAGGTCGCCAGCCAGATTGCCGGTGCTTTGAAACCCGGCGCGACGGTCAGCGATGTGGGATCGGTCAAGGGTGATGTTATTGCGCAGGTATCGCCACATTTGCCTGCGGGCGTGCATTTTATCCCTGGTCACCCGTTGGCGGGCACCGAACATTCAGGCCCCCGCAGCGGCTTTGCCGAGCTTTTCGACAATCGCTGGTGTCTGCTGGTGCCGCCTGACGGGGCCGATGCAGACGCGGTGGCGCAGCTGCGCCGACTTTGGGAGGGCATGGGCGCCAATGTGGAGGAGATGGACGCAGAGCACCACGATCTGGTGCTTGCCGTGACCAGCCATGCGCCGCATCTGATTGCCTATACGATGGTTGGCGTGGCTGATGATCTGGGCCGTGTGACAGACAGCGAAGTGATCAAATATTCCGCCGCCGGTTTTCGCGACTTCACCCGGATTGCCGCGAGTGACCCCACAATGTGGCGGGACGTATTTTTGTCCAACAAAGCCGCAACGCTTGAGATATTGGGGCGTTTCACGGAGGAACTTTTTGCACTGCAACGCGCCATCCGGCAGGGGGACGGCGCGCATCTGCATGAGTATTTCACCCGCACCCGTGCCATCCGCCGCGGCATCATCGAGGCCGGGCAGGACACGGAGGCGGCTGACTTTGGCCGCGGGCGGTCCAAGACATGAGGCGTGCCGTGATCATTGCTGTGCTGGCTTTGGGGCAGGTCGCCCAAGCTGCGCCAGAGACGTCAAGACGTCCGGTGTCGCGCGGTGGTGATCTGGTCCAGCCGGTAGAGATGGCGCCGGGCGGTGCGATAACCGCACCACAGCGCAATCCCGCAGCAAAGACAGCGGCGGAGCGCGGTATTGGTTTGACCCTTTCGCTTCGGCCGCTTTTTCGGTCACGCAAAGCCCAGAAGGCAGCAAAAGAAAAGCGGACGTTATTGGCACGTGGGGCGATCTGCGGCGATACTGCGATACAAGGTGAAGAGATTGGCCGCGTGGCAGGCCAGTTGCAAGGATGTGGCGTGGATGCCGCCGTTCGTGTCAGGTCGGTCTCTGGTGTAAAACTGAGCCAGACTTCAGTCATGGATTGTACGACCGCGCAGGCGCTGAAGAAATGGATCGACAAAACGGCAAAACCCGCGCTTTCAAGCAAGGGCGGCGGTTTGAAGGAACTGAAAGTGGCGGCGCACTATGTCTGTCGGGGCCGCAACAACACACAGGGCGCGAAGATTTCCGAGCACGGCAAAGGCCGCGCGATTGATATCTCGGGGTTTCAACTTGCCAACGGGGCAAGCGTTTCGGTTCTGGACGGGTGGAATGCAGGCGGCACGCGTAAAGCGATGCGCCGAATGCACCAAGGCGCCTGCGGTCCGTTCGGCACCGTGCTTGGCCCGAATGCCAACCAATACCACCGCGACCATTTTCACTTTGACACAGCGCGGTATCGTTCGGGCAGCTACTGTCAATAAGGCGCAGCAAGCCGCAATCGGGGGGCAGGGCCAAGCGCGATGTTGCCCAAGGCCATTTTTCCGTCCGCAAAACTGAGCGTAAGGTTAAGCGCGCCATCTGCGCCGCCGTTCAACCCGGCAAGCGCGCGCATCATCACCTCGGCTTGCTGGCGCAGATTGACAGGCAAAGCGCCCGAGGTTTCTGCCATGTTCAGCAGAACTTCCCAGTCTGACACACGCAACGATAGGCTGCCGTCAGGAATGCCATCCGCAGCAAAAGTCAGCGCACCCTCAGCCGCGATTGCGAAAGTGCCCCAAACGGCTTCGGCCTTGTTCAGGGCGAACGCGCGCACCTGTGGAAGCGGCGCTTCGAGATGTGTCCGGTCCAGTGGCGCAGCTAGCGCAACGGTGGCCTTTCCGACCAGCGTTTCCAAGGAATATGGCCAGTCCGCAGGCCGCCCAAGAAGCGCGCGCAACGGCGCGCCGGGTGTCAAATCGCTGACCTGAAAATCCAGTGCATAGGTCGCGCGCTTTGACGCCTGCTGGGAAATTGTAATCTGACTGTCTTGCGCGGCCAGAATCTCTGCGCCAAGCGTCCCGTAGATCAAGCTTTTCACACTGGCACTGATACGCTGTAATTGCAGGTTCGGGCCCGGTCGCAAACGCAATCCGGCCACCCCGTCCATCACGGTGATTTGCGTCGCACCTTGCGGCGTCTGAACGGTGATCGGTGCAGCCGGCAGGGTCACCGTAACGTAGCCTGGCCAATAACTTGGGGCGGAAATGTCGATGCCTGGCAGGATCACCGCGGTCTGGTTGGCTGCACTTTCGAGGCGCAGATTTTGCAGGCGCGCATCCAGCCGCATCGGAAAACCCGCAGTCTCGACCGCTGCAATATCAACAGAAATGCCCGGCTCACGCAGCGCTTCGGGCAACGCAATCAGCCCGCGTTCAATGAACGTGATCGCAACGGCCCACCAGACACCCCACAAAAGCGCAATCAGCAATATCAGCCACACAAGCCTGCGCATGTGAAAACCCCTTTAAGTCACCGCCGATTTGCGGTTTACCGAAGCGCATCAATAAGGACCAGTGCAATGACGATGTGGGTATTCGGTTACGGCAGCCTGTTGTGGAACCCCGGTTTCACAGTGGCGGAAAGTGTGGTTGGCACGTTGCCCGGCTACGCCCGGTCTTTCTGCATGCGCTCGATTCATCACCGCGGCACCGAAGATCATCCCGGCCTTGTGCTGGCGCTGGACGAATCGACGGGTGCGGCCTGTGAGGGGCTGGCCTTGCGCGTGGCGTCTGGGCATGAGGCGCAGACGCTGGCATATCTGCGCGAACGCGAACTTATCTCATCTGCCTACGTCGAAATGGCACTGACGGTTCACTTGGCCGATGGGCGGGACGTGGCGGCGCTGGTCTATGTGATTGATGAAAGCCACGAACAATATTGCGGTGGTTTGCCGCTGGAAGAACAAGCCCAGATCATCGCCCGCGCCGTGGGCGGACGGGGCCCGAATACCGAATATCTATTCAACACCGCAACCCATCTGGCGCAGGTCGGTCTGCACGATCCGGCGCTGGAATGGCTGCACGACCGAGTGAAGGCTTTGGCCTCATAAATTCTTGGCATATCCCTATGTTTTCAGTGTAGGTTGCCCAGTGAGCAGGACCAAAAGGTCAGGAGCAAGGCCGCATGGCGCAGCCAGACCGCGTATCTAGAACGCAATTTTCGCAGCCGGTGCGGCAGATTTCCCTGATGCTGATCGTATTGGGGCTGACTGCCGTCGGCGCCTTTCTGGCACTGCCTTCGGTATTGCCGATTTTTGCGGCGAACCCCTATCTGAATGGGGTGATCATATTTGTCTTCGTAATCGGTGTGCTCGCCTGTTTCTATCAGGTGTTTCAGCTGATCGGATCGGTCAAGTGGATCGAAAACTTCGCCTCAGACGCGCCTGATCCCGAAACGGTCGCGCCGCAGCTGCTGGCGCCGCTGGCGTCGCTGTTGCGGACGCGCGGGGCACGGATGCAGGTCAGTGCGACCTCTACCAGATCGATCCTTGATTCCGTGGCAACGCGGATCGACGAGGCGCGGGAAATCACCCGCTACATTGTCAACATGCTGATCTTTCTGGGTCTTCTTGGAACGTTTTACGGTCTGGCCACCACGGTGCCGGCCGTCGTGGACACCATCCGCAGTCTCGCCCCTCAAGATGGTGAAGGCGGCGTGGATGTCTTTGGACGGCTGATGAAGGGACTTGAGGCGCAGTTAGGCGGCATGGGGGTGGCGTTCGGATCATCGCTGCTTGGTCTGGCGGGATCGCTGGTTGTCGGCTTGCTGGAACTGTTTGCGGGCCATGGTCAGAACCGGTTTTACCAGGAACTTGAGGATTGGCTGTCTTCCATCACCCGCGTCGGGTTTTCGACCGGCGAAGAGGGTGGCGGCGAAAGCAACGCGATTGCCGGCGTTATTGACCACATGTCCGAACAGATGGAAGCGCTGCAAGTGATGTTCACGCAGTCTGATGTCAGCCGGACCATCGTGGATGAAAAGCTGGGAAAACTTGCCGATGCCATAGAACGCATGACCTCGCGCATGGAGGGGGCAGATCCGTCCAGCCAGGCGCTGGAAAGGGTCGCGGTTGGGCAGGAGCGGCTGATCGCTACATTGGAAACCCAAGGCTCCGGTGAGGGCATCGACGCCGAAAGCCGGATGCGGCTGCGATCCATGGATGTGCAAATGTTGCGGATTCTGGAAGAGATTTCTGCCGGACGACAGGAAACAATGGCGGAGTTCCGCAAGGACATCACCATGCTTGCCAAGGCACTGTCGGCACCGCGTTCGGCAGAACCGCGTCGGTTGCGCAGCCCTGACAGACCTGAAGGCGGGGAGCGCTGAGCATGGCTCTGTCGCGACGCACCGGTTCGCGGTTTCAGTCCTCCATCTGGCCGGGCTTTGTGGATGCCATGACCGGGCTGCTGCTGGTGCTGATGTTCGTGTTGACGATCTTTATGATCGTACAATTCGTGCTGACCGAACGGATCACCGGACAGGAAACGGAGCTGGACTCGCTGGCAACCGAGGTCGCGGCACTTGCGCAGGCATTGGGCCTTGAAGAACGCAGCAATGCTCAGCTTGAGGCGCGTCTGGGCGCGCTGAACGCATCGCTTAACGATGCCCGCGATACAACGTCTGAACAAGCCGCGCTGATCGCATCGCTGACCACATCGCGGGACGCTCAGGCGGCGGAGCTGGCTGCGGCACAAACCGACATAACCGCTTTTGAGGTGCAGGTCGCAGCATTGTTATCCCAGCGTGACAGCGCGCTTGGCCAAGTCGAGACGTTGGAAACCCGACAGCAGGAACTGCTGAGCGAACAGGAAGCGTTGAACCTGGCTGTGGCACAAGCGCGCAGCGAAGTAGACGCACAGACAGAAGCGGCCCGGCTGGCAGCGGCACGCCGCGAGGCATTGGACGCAATGGTTGCCGATTTGCGGGCGCGCAACGCCGAGACAGAAGAAAAAGCTGCCGAACTGCAAGCGCAGGTCGATGAGGCATCGTTGGCGCTGAGCGCAGAAGAAACGGCGCGGCTGGCCGAAGCAGCCGCAGCGCAGGCGCTGAGAGAAAAGCTTGAAAACGCGGATGCAGAACTGACCGCGATGACGCTGGCGCTGGAGGCGCAGCGCAAGGACGCGGAGGATACGCTGACGCTGCTGGCGGCTGCGCGGGCATCGCAGGATACGCTTGATGGCGAACTGGCGGCGGCTTTGCTGCGGTTGCAGCAGGCCGAAGATACTGCGGCACAAGGCACCACGGCGCAGCAGCAACTGAGTGCGGCACAAGATGAACTGGTCCGAGTTCAGACACAGCTTGACGCAGCCAAACGCGACGCGGCTGACCGCGAGGGTGGGCTGGAAGCAGCCTTGCAGACCGTCCAAGCCGAGCGTGATGCGCTGGACGCAAAGCTGTCCACGGTGCTGGCGGAACTGCAAGCGACGCGCGAAAGTCTGGGAACGGACCGCGAAGCGCTGCGTGCGCAACTGACTGCTGCATTGGCGGCAAAACTGGCAGCGCAAACCTTGGCCGAGGATACGACTTCTGAGGCAGAAAAGAAGGCGGCGTTGTTGGCAGAAGCGCAAAAGACACTGGCCGCTGGGAAAGCCACGACAGCCGAGGCGCAGCGACAAACCGAACTGCTCAATCAACAGGTTGCGGCGCTGCGGGCACAACTGGGTAACTTGCAGGCCCTGCTGGATGATGCCGTGGCGCGGGATGTGGCGCAGTCGGTCGAGCTGCAATCGCTGGGCTCAGAGTTGAACACCGCCTTGGCAAGGGTCGCGGCGGAAGAGCGGCGGCGGGCTGATCTTGAGGCGGCAGAGCGCAAGCGGCTTGAGGCGCAGTCAAAAGATCTGGAGCAGTACCGATCCGAGTTTTTTGGCCGCCTGCGCGATGTGCTGGGCAGCCAGGAAGGTGTGCGGATTGAAGGGGACCGCTTTGTTTTCTCATCAGAGGTGCTGTTTCCGCCGGGCGGTGCCGTGCTTTCTGATGACGGCAAGGGCGAAATTGCCAAGGTCGCGGGTATCCTGCGCAGCATCGTGGGGGAAATCCCACCGGAAATTGACTGGGTCATTCGGGTGGACGGGCACACCGATAATGTGCCGCTGTCAGGGCAGGGTGAATTTGTGGACAATTGGGAACTGAGCCAGGCCCGCGCGTTGTCCGTCGTCAAATACATGATTAATTTTCTCGGCATCGCGCCTGACCGGCTGACCGCGAACGGCTTTGGTCAGTATCAGCCGGTAGCACGCGGAGACAGCGAAGAGGCGCACGCACAAAACCGGCGAATCGAGCTGAAATTTACCGAAAAGTGAACCTTCGGCGTCCATTCAAGCGTGCGTGGTGGGCTGGGGTCTGCTGATCAGGAGCGGTAGCCTCAGGGGATTGTCAGGCTCGTGATCATTTGGTTGATCTGCTTGCCATCGCGGATCAGCGCGGCAGTGCCGGTGTATGTGCCAGCAGGCCAAGCAGAGGTGCGACGCTTTTTCCCGATGGCGCGGAACGCCTGCGCCTGCGCGTCTTTCAGAACGACATCGTCAGCAATGACCGTCCCTGCTGGTCCGGTGATGGCAAGCCGGATGACGTCGTTTTTCTGGGTGCCGAAGGTGAAGACATAGACGACAAGCGCCGGTGCGTCCGACGCAAGGGTTTTGCGGGCCGCGATGCCCGCCTTGACGTCGCTGTAGTCCGGGATCGCGTCGGTCAAACCTGCACTCAGCACGCCGCCGGGACGGTAAGGCGGCGGCACGTCCCATAAGGTGTTCCTGTCCGCATCGCTACATGCTAGCGGATCATCCGGATGGAAGGGGTCAACGGTCTTGCCATCCTGCCGAACTTCCATGTGGACATGCGGGAAAGTGGCCAGCCCGGATTGGCCGACCTGACCAATGGCATCACCGGTGTTTAATTCCTGACCTTCCGCCACCCGGATCGAACCCTTCTTGAGGTGGCAGTATTGCGTTTCCCAACCGCCGCCGTGGCGGACAACCACGCCGTTGCCGCATTCGCGATCCTTGATCTGACTGGCCGTTTCATCGGTAAGGCCGGTATCTTCCATGCCATCGCGCAGGCGAGTGACAGTGCCGGATGCGGCGGCAAGCACGTCAATGCCACGGGCCATATAATCAAGAGTGGGCAGGGCAAAATCAGTACCCTTGTGCGCGTCGTTGCTTAATCTGGCGCAGGTGTAATCCTGCGCATCTGGGCCAGGATCACGGTCCATATACTGCTGTATATAGCAGGTCGTGGAAAGATCGCAGTCTATTGGCGAAGACAGCAGAAATCCCTGCGCCGATGCGGCACCGGCGCAGGGTAGAAGCAGGGCCAATGCGGCCCTGCGGATCATTCTGCGGTCAGAAGGGGCGGTTTGTTGCCAGACAGGCGCGGGTTTTCCAACCCTTCCACCGTGATGTCCAACTCGCCCTTCTTGACGCCAACCTTGACGACGCCGCCTTTGGCCAGTTTGCCAAAGAGAAGC
Source organism: Sulfitobacter sp. (assembly GCA_024636405.1). The sequence continues at coordinate 17,039 of JAGXHC010000171.1, forward strand.
TCCTCGGCCAGTGGCTTTTTGATGTGTTCCTGGATCACGCGGCCCAGTGGGCGCGCGCCCATCTTGTCATCATAGCCTTTGTCGGCAAGCCATCCAGCGGCTTTTTTGCTGAGTTCGATGGTCACATTGCGGTCCATCAATTGCGCTTCGAGCTGCAGCACGAACTTTTCGACCACCTGCAGGATAACCTCTTTGGGCAGCGGTGCAAAACTGATCACTGCGTCCAGACGGTTGCGGAATTCCGGTGTGAAGGTCCGCTCAATCGCGGCTGTGTCTTCGCCCGTGCGGGGGTCACGGCCAAAGCCGATGGCCTCTTTTGCCTGTTCCGCGGCTCCTGCGTTGGATGTCATAATCAGCACGACATTGCGGAAATCTACCGAACGTCCGTTGTGATCCGTCAGCTTGCCGTGATCCATAACCTGCAACAGGATATTATAGACATCCGGGTGCGCCTTTTCCATCTCATCGAGCAACAGCACGCAGTGCGGGTGCTGGTCAACGCCGTCGGTCAGCATACCGCCCTGGTCAAAGCCGACATAGCCCGGAGGCGCGCCGATA
>JAGXHC010000172.1 GCA_024636405.1 Sulfitobacter sp.
CCGCCGCTCCGGCGTGCCTTCGGGGGCGGCTTCGCCGGTGAACCACAGTTCCGCGCCGATCAGCGGCAACAGTCCTCGCGCGGCGGGGCTAACGGTATCCAATTGCGCTTCGATAAAACTGTCGCGGGTGTGGACCTGCCGGTTCTGCATCAGGCGTTGCCAGCGCTGGATGCGCTGGGTGTCACCCCACAGAAACGAGATATGGTCAGGAAAGCGCCGGTCCACCGTCTTGTTGTTGGTATTGCCAAGGATGCCGCCGACAGGCGCTATAAACTCGGGGTTCGCGCTATAGGGCATCATCCCGTCCCAGCGGTTCGCAGCAATCCAGCCGGGCGACGGCAGACGTCCCTGGCTTTGGTGGTTCACGTCGCGCCGGGGCATTGCGCCGATCGTCTTCATCGCAATCGTGTCACTGTCGACCAGCGTCAGATTCTGCGAGGGCGCGATATATCCTTCGCTTGCCGCGATGCCATCCTTGACGGTCTTGGCATGCATCAATGCCATGGCAGCAGAAAGCGAGGTATCCTGCGCGCTCAGCACGGTCCAGGCCACGCTGGTCACATGGCCGGGCGGCGTAATGGCATCAAGGTTGTAGTGGGTGCCGGGCAACACCGGTCCGTTTTCCGTCCACAGCAGCGTGACCGTGACCGGATCGGCATCCTTGATCGTGATGATCGACGCGCGCCGGGCAAACTTCCGGAACCCATCAGGGGTGCGGTATTCATTGCGGTTTTCGGGGTTCAGCTCTTCGATGTAGACGTCCTGATCATCGACATACGCCGATGTCAGCCCCCAACCCAGCGCAGCACTGCGTCCCGTCAGAACCACCGGCATGCCGGGGATTGTTCCGCCGATTACGCCACCCGACTGCAATTCCAGCCGTGCCAGATACCAGATTGACGGCGCGGTGAACCCAAGGTGCGGGTCATTGGCCAGCAATGTACCGCCCGACGCTGACCGCGACGGCGCGGCAGCCCAGGCATTTGACGCGCCGGCAAAGGCCAGATGTTTGAAGGGTGACAGCGGGTTGGGGTCCAGCGGCATATTGGCCGCATGGCGCGCCACGCCGGGTGCGAGGGCCGCATATTCCGGCAGCGCAGCAACACCTGTGCCGGGCGCATCAGGTAGAATATCCCGAAGTCGTTTCTGGTCCGGCAGCGCCAGCGAGGTGCGCGCGCGGATCACTTCGGCTTCGAGATGGCCCGACAACTGAAGGCCCATCAGTTTGACGATGGCCACAGAATCCGCCGGGCTCCAGGGTGCCATCGGGGCGCTGAACATCATCATTTCCGGCGCGCCGCGCCCCAATGCTTCGCTGTTGATCTGGTCGAAACGGGCATTGACGCCTGCGGCATAAGCCTCAAGCGCGCGCTGTGTTGCGGGGTCCTGGGCCTCTACCGACCGGGTTGCAAGCGTGTAGATGTCCAGCCGGCGCAGTAACTTGTCGATGTTCAGCGTCGCAGCCCCAAAGACCTCGGACAGCCGACCCTGGGCCGTGCGGCGCAACATGATCATTTGCCACATGCGGTCCTGCGCATGGGCAAATCCAAGGCCAAAAAACACGTCCTCGTCCGTTGCACCAAAGATGTGGGGCACGTTGGCATTGTCGCGCACGATCTCGACTGGCGCGCTTAGCCCCCGCACGGAAAGGGTATCGTCATAATCGGGCAGAGAACGCGACGCGAGCCAGTACACGCCCGCCACGCCAAGCACGCTGATAAAGATCAGAAACGCAGTCAGCCGCACAAGCCAGCGAAAGATCAAGGCCATTTGTCGCTCCGCTTGGGCCCGCGCCAATTGACCAAGGCGCGCAGGGTGGTAGGTATGGTGGCAAGCAATAGCGCAACTGACAGGCAAGGAAAAGCAGATGGCGAAACTCGCATTTTTGGGACTTGGTGTAATGGGCGGACCGATGGCGGGCCACCTGCAAAAGGCTGGCCACGAGGTCACAGTCTATAACCGCACCAGCCGCAAGGCACACGATTGGGTCGACGAATATGGCGGTGCCAGCGCCGACACGCCAAAGGCCGCGGCGGCGGGTGCTGAATTTGTGATGGCCTGCGTCGGCAACGACGACGATCTGCGTTCGGTGTGTCTGGGCGACGACGGTGCCTTTTCAGGGATGGACAATGGCGCGATATTTGTCGACCACACCACCGTCTCGGCCGCAGTCACCCGAGAGCTTTATGCCGCAGCCAATGACGCACAGGTCAGTTTCATCGATGCGCCGATTTCAGGGGGCCAGGCAGGTGCCGAAAATGGTCAGCTTTCAATCATGTGCGGTGGCGATCAAGGAGCCTTTGACCGCGCGCTGCCGATAATGGAGATCTATTCCAAAATCTGCCGCCGGATCGGCGACAGCGGCGCAGGTCAGATGACCAAGATGTGCAACCAGATCGCAATCGCAGGTCTGGTTCAGGGGCTTAGCGAAGCTTTGCATTTTGCCGAAAAGGCAGGATTGGACGGGCGCGCCGTGGTCGAAGTGATCAGCCAGGGCGCAGCCGGATCGTGGCAAATGGCCAACCGCTATGAGACGATGCTGGACGACAAGTTTGAACATGGCTTTGCTGTCGACTGGATGCGCAAAGATCTGGGCATCTGTTTGTCCACTGCGGATGAAACCGGTGCGAGCCTGCCGGTGACTGCACTTGTGGACCAGTTTTACAAAGACGTCCAAAAGCTGGGCGGCGCGCGCTGGGACACATCCAGCCTGATCAAGCGATTGCGCGCAATGGGATAATATGGCGAATAAACGGAAAACGCCGGTTCCAAAAGATGGAGCCGACGTCTCGAGTTTAATCTTTCAAAAACAGTATCTTATGAGAGGAACCTAATGCAACTTTAAAATCAGGGAATGATGCGCGAGTACTTTGTGCCTTCCAGCGTCGCGCCAATACGCAGTCCGGCGCGGCCAAAGACCGCCGCCAGCACAGGGGCAAGCACGGTTGTGGTTTCCGCGTTCACGCTGTCGCCCTTGTCGGAAATCACATATTCCAGATCGGCGCCGGCCGCCCAACCCGGAGAACGGCGGAATTCGGTCAACGCGTTTTCGGTCATGAAAAACAGCACATGCGCATATTGCGCCGCGCCGATCTGCAAGCCGCCCGACGCCTTTGTCACCGAATAATAATCCACAGTCACGTTGTTCACCCGCAGCGCGCCGCGCCCGTAGGCGCCGCCAAAGCCAAGCCCGGCTTCGGTCACCAGTGGCATGATCAACATGCCATTTGCCTTTGACGACAATTGTTCCGTGTTGGGAAAGCTGCGGTACATTTCTGACAGTGTCGCATCAACGCGCGCGTCAATGGTCGCACCGCCGCGCCCGCCCACACCGTTGCCGCAAGCGGCGGTCACGCTGACACCGGCCAGAGCGCCCAATGTGAAGACACGCCGCGAAAAAATCGGTTTGTTCATCTGATCTGCCTGTATTTGTTGCCTGTGCCAGTTTGCCCGACTTGCCGCAGACATTAGCCATAATTCAGCACGTTGTCATGTGTTTTGGGGTCTGGTGGGCAGATAATCGCCTTAAAGCTGAAAATCGGCGCGCGATGTGCGGCATGCCCGGTATTCCGGGGGCGTGTCGGGCCTCGGGCGCGGCGGAAAATACTCAGCCGCGCAATATCCGCGCTGCATCCGGCGCAAAATACGTCAGCACACCGTCGCATCCGGCACGTTTGAACGCCATCAGGCTTTCCATCATCACGCGTTCCTCATCAATCCAGCCGTTTTGTGCCGCCGCCTTGATCATCGCGTATTCGCCAGACACCTGATACGCAAATGTCGGCGCGCCAAAAGCATCTTTTACCCGGCGACAGATATCAAGATAGGGCATTCCCGGTTTGACCATCACCATATCCGCGCCTTCGGCCAGATCGCGCGCCACCAGACGCAGCGCCTCGTTGCTGTTGGCCGGGTCCATCTGATAGGTCTTCTTGTCGCCGGTCAGCGCCCCTGACGCCCCCACTGCATCGCGGAACGGGCCGTAAAACGCTGAGGCATATTTTGCCGCATAGCTCAGGATCGTCACGTTGGTATGGCCGTTGCTCTCAAGTGCTGCGCGAATTGCGCCGATGCGGCCGTCCATCATATCTGACGGTCCGATAATGTCCGCACCGGCCGCGGCCTGGGCCAACGCCATTTTTACCAATGCCTCTACCGTGCGATCATTGACGATAACGCCGTCTTCGACAAATCCATCGTGGCCGTTGATATTATAGGTATCCAGCGCCACATCGCTCATGACTGCGATGTCGGGCGCGGCCTGTTTGATGGCGCGGATTGCACGGTTGGCCGCGTTCTCAGGGTCCCATGCGCCTGCGCAGTCTTCGGTGCGGTCATCCATGCCGGTATACGGAAAAACACAGATCGCCCCGATGCCAAGGTCCGCCGCCGCGCGCGCCGCATCGGCCACGCGGTCCACGCTGCGGCGCAGGACGCCCGGCATTGAGGGTATCGGTTCTTCGATACCGGTGCCCGCGCGCACAAAGATGGGCCAGATCAGGTCGCCGGGCTCCAGCGTGTTCTCGCGCACCAATGCGCGCAACGCCGGGCTTTGACGGGTGCGGCGCAGACGGGTGGCAGGAAAGGGGGCGTGGACGGGCTTCATGCAAATATACCTCAATGGCGGCGAGAATGGCTTGGCATGAATTTTTGCGCGCCTCAAGGGTAGGAATCGCCACAACTGCCCGCTATGACGTGTAAACCTGACCTCTGGCGAGAGTTTTCTTGGACTGGTATCAAACCCTTTTTGAACTGATCGACATGCGGTCCTTTTCCAATCTGTGGTATTGGATTGCGCTTGCGGTTACCTGGTCAACGGCCAGCCATTGGGTGCTGGGCGTGCCATATGACATGGTGCTGCGCGCCCGCCGCAACGGCGAAGAGGCGCAGGCCGACCTGGAAGAAATTGTGCGCGTGAACGTCAATCGTCTGCTCTACATCGGGCAGGTGTCGGGGCTGTGGCTGCTGGGGTTTACCTGTTTCGGGCTGACAATGCTGGTGCTGCTGGGATTTATTTACCAGATGGAATTTGCGCAGGCTGTCTTTCTGCTGGCGTTTCC
>JAGXHC010000173.1 GCA_024636405.1 Sulfitobacter sp.
ATGATCGCACCCTTTTTTGGTTCCGTTCAGATCAAAATGATGACGCAGCGCGTCAAGCAAACTTGTCCGAGGGTCGGCGTCCAGAAGAAGGTCTTTGCCGTTGATTGTCAGGGTAGTCTTAAGTGTCATTGGATCACTTTCAAATTGATAACGAAGGCGCGGGTCTGGCCTATCTGTGGGCGATAGGGGCCTTCCCAACTGTTCTAAGCGCGATAAATTCAGTGCTGTCCTGAAGGGTCTTTGCTACAATCTGGTGCGACGTTGTGCATATTCAACCTGAATTCATCAACCGTTTCTGGCGCGTTCTGTGCCTTCCATGAACAGGGCGTTTCGGTCTACAGATCTGGCGCATTAAAATGGCGAAATCGCTGGTTACCGACCTTGGACTGATTGTCGCACAATCGCCCCCTTGCACCGATACAAACGGCCCTCTGCCACCGGTCTCAACGCCGCGGTACGGCTTTCGCAAACCAATGCGGAAATATCCGCCAGTACAGGTGGATCAACACGGCAGATGCAAGGTCACCTCAGGTCCGGGCTGCCCCTACGCAGGCAGCGGAAATCCTGAGGGCCTTTGCGAACCGTCAGGAAGTAGAGATCGAAAAATCCTGTCACCCGGACTGCATCATTGTGTGGTCTCTCGAAATTCCTGAACCACCGCGCGAGCGCCTGTCTCGACAAACCGAGCGTCCGAACCGACTGTCAAAAGGTCCATGCCCCACTCGGCAGCCTTGATGGCATAGGACGCGGTGCCACAATGCAAGCAGCATAAGAGCCCCGCTTCGCAAGTGCGGCGGCGTAGGTGCTTAATCACTTCAATCAGTTCAGGCTCTTCGCGGTCGAATGCAGGCGAATAGCCATAGCTAAGGGCCAGATCGCCTGGACCGACATAAATGCCTGACAACCCCGGAACGGCAAGAATATCATCAAGCGCCGCCACACCGCGTTTTGTTTCGATCATCGCAAGGGTCAGTACGCTCTGGTTCGCGCTGTTCACCGAAAAATCGCCGGGCCAGGACAGACGCGCGCGGACGGGGCCGAAGCTGCGACCGCCCTCTGGAGGATAGCGACAGGCGTGAACCAACCGCCGCGCAGCTTCGGCGCTTTCGATCATCGGAGCAATCACGCCCATCGCACCTGCATCCAGTGCGCGCATGATGATCGCCTCATCCAGCCATGGCACACGGACCAGCGGGACAGCACCCGATTTCTCTATTATGGGCAACAACGTCAGCAGGTCGCGATAGTCGGCGGTGCCGTGCTGCAAATCAATAGTGAGCGCATCCCACCCCGCCGCCGCCATCACTTCAGCACCGAGCGCGGAAGGCATGGCAAGCCAGCCATTCAGGGCTGTGCGACCCCCGGCCCAGAGGCGATGAAGCGGATTATCAGAGGGTGCCACCCCGTCACACCGCCATCAGATGGGTGAGTTTGGTATTCTGATAATCGCGGATCGCGTCGGTCCCGCCTTCGCGGCCCATGCCAGAGTGATCAACGCCGCCGAACGGTGCTTCGGCATGGGCAACCATGAATGTGTTCACCCCCACCATCCCGGCATGAAGCCCTTTGGACAACGCGTCGGCCTTGGCTTGGCTGCCGGTGAAGGCGTAAGCGGCAAGACCGTAAGGCGTGGCGTTGGCACGGGCGATGGCATCGTCGAAATCGCTGAACGTCGCAACAGGGGCAACCGGACCAAAGGGTTCTTCGGACATGATCGCGGCGCCATCCGGCACATCGGCCAGAATTGTCGGCTCAAGGAAGTACCCGCTGTTGCGTCCTTCGGGACGCCTGCCGCCCGTCACCAGCCGCGCGCCGTGACGCTGGAATTCTTTTTGTGTATCGCGACGCTGTTCTTTCTTGCGGGGATCGGCGCGCCCATTGCCTATGCCATCCTCGTGGCCGTCCTGGTGTACATGTTCGCAAGCGGTCAAAGCATCGGCATCGCCGGAAAGATCCTGACGGACGGGCTCTATCAAAGCTATATCCTGCTGGCTGTGCCGCTGTTCATTGTGGCCGCAAACATCATGAACGCAGGCACGATCAGCGACCGGTTGCTGGGTTTCTGCGTTGCCTTGGTCGGGCGTTTTCGCGGCGGACTGGGGCACGTCAATGTCGTCGCCTCGTTGATATTTTCGGGCATGTCCGGTTCTGCCATCGCGGACGCGGCGGGCATCGGCAAGATCATCATCGGCATGATGGTCAAAAGCGGTCATTATTCGCGCGGCTATGCCGCAGCAATCACCGCGGCATCCGCAACCATCGGGCCGATCATCCCGCCTTCCATCCCCATGGTGCTCTACGCGCTCGTGTCCAACACCTCCATCGGCCATCTGTTTTTGGCGGGCATCGTGCCGGGTCTGTTCATGGGGTTCGTGCTCGTGACAATGAACTGGTGGCTTTCCAAACGCCGCAACTTCGCGTTCGAAGAACCGGTGCCCCTGCGCGAACTGCCGCGCCGTGCGGCAAATGCCTTTCCGGCACTTTTGATGCCGGCGATCCTGCTTTACGGCATTTATGGCGGCGTCACCACACCGACCGAGGCCGCGGCGGTCGCGGCGTTCTACGCGCTGATGCTTGCCGCATTTTTCTACCGCGCGCTCAGCGTGCGCGCCCTCTACGAGGTGCTGGTGGACAGCGCGCGATCCTCAGCGGCGGTGGGTCTGGTCATCGGCGGGGCGCTCATCCTCAACTACGTCGTCGCGTCTGAAAACATCCCCGGCCTGCTGGCCCGGCAACTTGTCGGTCTGGACGTTGATCCGCTGTTGTTCCTGCTCAGCGTCACCGTGCTTCTGCTTTTGCTTGGCTGTGTGCTGGATGCCACCACGATCATCCTCGTCATTATTCCGCTGTTCATCCCGGCCTGCCGCGAGCTTGGGATTGATCTTGTTCATTTCGGCGTCGTCACTGTTGTGAACTGCATGATTGGCCTGGTCACACCGCCATACGGGGTCTTGCTGTTTGTGATCACCGCAGTCACAGGTATTCCGCTTTATGAGATCATTCGCGAGATATGGCCGTTTCTCTGCGCCCTCCTGCTCGCGCTGCTTTGCATGGTGCTTTGGCCCGGCTTGGTTTTGACTCTGCCGCGTATGCTGGGATACGCCGGCTAAATGCGGGCGGCATCGACCCCGCTCCAAAGCGCGCTTACAGGAAGTGCAAAGTTTCTGTCGCCGAATGTCAGCTTTTCTCGCCCCAGATAGAAAACAATTCCCGTGCAGGTCCGGTTGCGGCCCGGTCCGTCGCTTGCAAACCATCGAAGATGCTTGAAATCTTCGCCACTTACGGACGCGGACGACTTTACCTCGATGTTGACCAAATGACGCCCGCCATCAATCAAGATATCAATCTCGCGCTGTTCAGGGCTGCGCCAATGATAAAGTCGGTAATCACCATCTTGCATCGGAAGGGCGCGCTGCAATTCACCTGCGACAAAACTTTCCAACAGTCCGCCCAAGGCTTGCGGTGCATTGTCCACCGCGAATGTCGCCTCCGTAAAGCGGCGCAAGGCACAGGCAATCCCGGAATCCACAAAATGATACTTGGGTTGTTTGATCTCCCGTTTGCCTTCGCCTGATGTCCAGGCACCCAGCTTTGTGACCATCGAAAGACGCAAGAGGACATCAAGGTACTGATCCACCGTCACACGTTGCAGCTTTGTCAGTTTGGCAAGCTCGGAGGTATTGATTTCCTGTGCAGACCGCGCCGCCATCTGATCAATCAGGATCCGCAAGGCATCCGGCTTTCTGATCGGCGTTATGTCGGCCACGTCCCGCTCGACAACTGCGTCAATGTAATCGCGGTAACCGCGTTGCCGTGACCGCAACGGCAGTGTTCTGGTCTCTGGAAACCCACCCGCCAGAATAAGGTCAATATACGCACTGCGTCCCAGCGGCTCTGGGTCGGATATCTGGCCAAGGCCCGGATTCTTTTGCATCGCCCAGTCCATCAGGTGGCTCACGGGTTCACGCTTGATTTCAGCCACCGACAAGGGCCAAAGCTTTAGCGTGCGCATCCTGCCTGCCAGCGAATCGGCCACCTCAGTTGTCGTAAATACGTTCGAGGACCCCGTGAGAACAAATTGGCCTTTGCGTCGGTCCGCATCAACGACCCTCTTGATTGCAAGCGCCAGCTTTTTCGACCGCTGCGCCTCGTCGATGATCAGTGGGGCCTGCCCCAGGTGCTGCATCAGGCTGGCGAGCTGTCCAATCGGGTCCGCATCAATTGCTGACAGGATTGCTGCATCATCCAACGTGATAAAACGGCCATTCCCGAACAAATCCCTGACAAGCGTTGTCTTGCCAACCTGTCTGGGTCCAACAAGGTTCACCACACGCGCCGAAGCTGTGGCGCCTTCCAGTTCGGTCTCCAGATGTCTCGGTAGGTATGTGTCTGTCTGCGTCATGGACATCGCGCCTCCTTTGCGTCAACGGTCGGTGGCCGTGCCAACATACCGTCCGCAATCTGTCTAATAGAAGCTCCGCCATTTGTCCATTAGTCATCCCGTCATTTGATCAATAGCCACCCCGTCGTTTGCGCATTAGGCTGCGGCAGACCGCGCACCTCAGTCCCTGACAAACACCTCGACCACATCCGCGTCAACGGCCTGACACGCGGCCAGCAAACGGCTGGTCAGGTTGGTCTGCACATAGGCCGCATGAAACCTGCTCGGGGCTTTCAGCATCAACCGCCCCCCTGCCCTGTCCAGACGCACCAATGCCCTGATCCAGCTGCCATAGAGGCCGGGTTCCTCTACATGCAAAATCGCTTGTGCCAAGGCCCACTCCGTTCCGACAGATACATCCGGCGCAGGCACATCCCCCCGCACTGGCAAATGCACGACCCGGTCCGGTTCCGGCCCGCCCTGCAACCGCAGGTCAAAATCGGGGCCAACGCGCTGCCAATGCGCGCGTGTGCTCTCTAGCAGACAGGACATATCGATCCGGTAATCCGTCACATGGCCGCGCGCGCCCTGACGCTTTACCACCAACCAGCCAAGCCCGCGCAGTTTTGCCATCTCGCGTTTGACGGTTCGTTCATCGACGGACCACAGGCGCGCAATCTCGCGCTGACCCACAGCAAGTTCGTTGCGAGCCCAGTTGTAGCGCGCGGTGATCAATGTGATCAGACGCAAGACAAGCCGCTGTTCATGTTTCCCACGCGCAAGGGCATAGGCACCCAATGCGGTAATAACATCATATTTCTGCACGGACGCATTGCGCCCGACAGCTTTGGAAGAAAGCATAGTTGCCCCCGATATCGCACCGAACCAAAAGGAAGGTGACCGCCTCAACTTTCAGGTCTCTTACTGGACCGTTTGTTGGATATCGCATTTTGGCAACGCAATTTCCAGCACTTTGTTGATTAGCGTCCTAAACGCCGATTCTGTCAAGTGCCGGGTCTCATGCTGCCGGGGGTCCAATTCTAATTCAAATGAAAATAGGTATAGATTGGTAAGGGGGGACATCCAAGGCGTCCCGCTTTGGGGCGAATTTGTCCCCCAATATACGGCGTGTCGATCCAAACTGTCCCCTAGGGCATGTGTCGAAACACTATCATTTTGACCGGGCCATCCGAATCGGGGGATCGCCACCAACATCTGCCCAAGCTGTCGCAAGGATATTGAGTATGTGCACAATATACCCCTTTCCAAAAAGTGCAAATTCAGCGTAAATCAGGAACAAGTGGGAATTAGCGTTCTGCGGAACCAGAAAATTGGGTTCCCCGCGGGGAACCTGACCGAAAAACGACCAAGGATGAGCATATGTTTACGCACGCAGATCTGGCACGGCTGCAATCACAATCCCTGAAGATGCAGGGGTTCATACGGCAGCAAACCTATTCGCCGGAAATGGAAAAGACGCTGCGGCGGTTCAGCTCATGGGAAGTGGCCGAGCTGATATTCAAGACCAACCCATCCACCCTCCGTGGTCGGCTTGCCGCAGACCCGTCCCTGCCCCAAGGGTTGGTCGAAGAAGATGGCAGGCAACGCTGGTATACTCTGGAAGAGATTAACGAACTGCGCCGCAAGCTGAAGATCAAGAACCAGCCATTGATGCCGCGTCGCCCGTCAGGCAAACGGGCAATCCGGGCCGCGATTGCAAACTTCAAAGGTGGGGCCGGAAAATCGACGGTCGCGTTGCATTTTGCGCATGCCGCCGCGCTGGACGGGTATCGCGTGTTGGCAGTTGACTTTGATCCGCAGGCCACGCTGAGCCATTCGATGGGCCTGTCGGATGTGGCCGAGGAATTTACCGTCTGGGGCATCATGGCGCGTGACCTGATCCGGGAAACGGATCGCATGAATGCAGCAACGGGTGGCGCGGAAAGTGGTGCCGCCCTGCCCCGCCGCACCTTGCCGTCCAGCGTCACCGGTATGGGCCTGACGGATTTGCGCGTCACCGATTTCATCAAGCCGACAAGCTGGCCGACCATCGATCTGATCCCAAGCTGTGCCAACGCGGCCTTTGTCGAATTCGCCAGTGCGCAGTATCGCCACCTGAATCCAGAGTGGTCGTTTTTCGCGGCCGTTTCGCGTTATCTAGATGCGATCCCGCCAGATGCCTATGACATGATCATTTTCGATTGCCCGCCCGCGATCGGGTATCAATCCATGAACGCGGTGTTTGCGGCGGACGTGCTTTATGTGCCTTCGGGTCCGGGGTATTGGGAATATGACAGTACCACCAGCTTTATCGGGCAATTGTCCGAGGCGCTTGCGGATCTGGCGCGGTTTCAGGGGGCGCTGCCTGATGGGGCCAAACGGGAAAAGATGTTTGCGGACATCCGCTTTCTTTTGACGCGCTTTGAACCGAACAATGATCTGCACCGTGCGATGCAGTCAGCATTTAGTCAGGTTTTCAAGTCACATGTAACAACCCACCCGATTGAGATGACGCGCGCCGTTGAACAATCGGGGCGGTTTCTGTCGTCGATCTACGAGATGGATTACCGGCAGATGACACGCGAAACATGGCGTCGGGCGCGGACGTCTTTTGACCGGGCCTATGAGGAGTTTCGCGAAACTCTGATTGCCGCCTGGGACAAGTTGGAGGATTGATAGATGGTCAAGAAGCGTAGCGTATTCGACATCAATTTCGACCCTAATGACGATGATAGTGCCGGGTTCCCCGCGGGGAACCAGCGCGCTCCTGAGACGAAGGCCTTTAACGTTCAAGGGCATCCGTTGCAGAATTCCGGTCCGGTTCCGGCACGCCGCGGCCCAATGGCCAGCGCCATTTCCGAGACCGCAGAAGCGAATGTTGAAAGGGCAGGGGCCGAAGCCGCCATTCGCGCGGAAAATGACGCCTTGGCGCATGAACATGTGCGGCTCAAGAAATTGGGACTGATCACCGATCTGATCAAGACGGATGATGTGCTGAGCACCAAGTTGACCCGTGATCGGTCTGCCAATATTGATCCGGATCTGGCGGAACTCAAGGTTTCAATCGTTGCCGTTGGTCTGTCAAATCCGATCCGGGTGGAACAGACTGCTGAGGGGTATGAGCTTATTCAGGGGTTCCGGCGTCTGCGTGCCTTCAGGGAGTTGGCGCAGGAAACCGGCGACCCCCGCTATACCCGGATCCCGGCGGCAATGGTTCCCCGCGGGGAACCGCTTGTTGATCTTTATCGCAAGATGGTTGACGAGAATCTGGTGCGCAAGGACCTGTCATTCGGCGAAATGGCACAGCTTGCCGTGTCCTATGCGCAGGAGGCCGGGATTGAAGCCGATGAGGCCGTGAGCGTTCTTTATGCCTCGGCGTTAAAACAAAAACGGTCGTACATCCGCCAGTTCGCGCGCGTTTTGCAGGACCTTGAGGGGGCTTTGCGCCATGCTGAGATGATCCCGCGCGCCTTGGGTCTTGAGCTTGGTAAAGGTCTTGAGGCGTCCCCGCAACTGGCAAGGGGGATTGTCCAGGGTCTTGCGGCGGCACCGGACCGCGACGCAGCACAGGAGGTGCGAATTTTGCGCGATGCACTGACCAGCGACGTCGAGCCGACCAAAAAACGTGCGGTCAAGGCGGTTTCCAAAACCACCTTGCGTCTTGCGCGGCCGGAAGGGGAAGCGCGGGTCATCGCTTCGGAAGGGCGTGTTGAAATTCGTCTGGAAAAGGATTTCTCGGCGGTGAACAAGGCGCGTTTGCAATCGGCAATCGAGGCATTTCTACAATCCATTGAGGAACGTGACTGAATATCACCGGCCAAAAAACACGCGCACCACATTAGCAAAATCGTTTGACTGATCGGTTAGTCAGTGTTTATCGTCGCGAGATGAAGCCAGCCCGCGCGCCCCAAATCGAAAATATTGCCCCCGCCCAAAGCGGTATTCTGGCTGCGGCGGAGATTGAGTTTGCCGAAGCGGGTTTTGAAGGCGCCGGGATGAAAAGCATCGCGACCCGTGCGCAGGTCAGCCAAGGGTTGCTGCACTATCACTACGGCAACAAAGAGCGGCTTTATGGTGCGGTGATCCGCCACCGGTCCAAGGAAATCAACACCGGCAGAGGTGCGTTGCTGGCGCAGGTCAATCTGGCCGCGCCCGAGGCATTGGCGCAGATACTGGATGCGCTGTTTCGGCCCACACTGGGGCCTGATGGCGGGGGCAAAGCCTATGCGCGGATTTTTGCGGGGCTGATCGTTGGGCGTGAGCGCGATCAGGAACTGGTGCGCGAATGTTACGACCCGACGGCGCATCTGTTTCTGGATGCGATGGAGCGGGCAGGGATGGCGCGCGCCCACGCGGGGGTGACCTATCAGGTGGCCCTTGGGGTTCTGGCGTCGGTCATTTCACGCGATGGGCGGATGGAACGATTGATGGGGGTCGACAAGCCGATGGACACCGATGCCCTGATCGGCACGCTGGTTCGCTTTGTTATCGGCGGCGCGGAGGCGTTGAAAAAGACGTGAAGAAATCAGAGTCTAACTGGGAGGAATGACGATGAATTGGAAGATGTGGACAACAGCGGCAACGCTGGCGTGTGTGGCAGGCGTGGCCGCGGCGGAGGATTTCACCGCAACGGTTGTCGCGGGGCATCCCGGCGTATTTCGCTGGGTCAAGATGGTTGATGAATCGTTTGCGCCGCAGGTGCAGGCCGCCCTTGAGGGGTCCGGCCACACGATTACCTTTGACGGTCAGTACGGCGGATCAATCGCCAAGGTCGGTGACGAGCTTGAGACCGTGGAGGCCGGTCTGGCCGAGATCGGTATCTGCCAATCGTTGTTTGATCCGGCCAAGCTGGGGGTGCAGAACGTCACATATTACACCCCGTTCGTAAGCGACGATCCGCGAGAGGTGTCCGAACTGATGGACAAGCTGCACCGCGAAGATGCGCGCATGACGGCCTCTTATGGCGAGAACGGTGTTGTCTATCTGGGGGCCCCGATCGGGATCGACGACTACCTGCTGATGACCAATTTCGAGGTCAGCAGTCTGGCCGATCTGGAGGGGCGCAAGATTGCCGCGCCGGGGGCCGCGCTGAACTGGTTGACAGGGACGGGTGCCGTGGGTGTTTCGGGCAATCTGACGACATATTACAACGAATTGAAGACTGGTGTGTATGACGGGGTGATCGTATTTGCATCCGCTGCTCTTCCCGGCAAGCTGTTCGAGGTGGCGCCCTATGTCACCCGTGCCGGGCTGGGTGCGCAGTTTGCGGGGGGGTTGTGTGCCAATGCGGCCTGGTACGAAGCTTTGCCTGAGGAGGTGAAATCCGCGCTGACCGTTGGTGCGGATGCGGCACGCGAATGGTATTTGGCATCGCTTGAGGAAGGTGTCGCCAATTCGATCAAGGTGATGGCCGAAAATGGTGCAACGATCACCGATGCACCCGATAACATGCGCAAGGCCTGGGC
>JAGXHC010000174.1 GCA_024636405.1 Sulfitobacter sp.
CGCGGTCGATACCGGTGTTGTGGGTCAGATCGGGCTGGCCGCCCCGATTGGCGCCGTGGGGCTGGGCGCGATCATCCTGTCGGCGCTGTATTGGATCTTTGGCTTTCTGCGCATGGGCACTGTCGGGCTGACGGCACAGGCCGCGGGGCAGGGCGACACGGCGGAGGTTGCCGCACTTTTGTCACGCGGGCTGCTGATCGGGGCAGGGGCGGGTGTGGTCATCGTGGCCCTGCAAATACCGCTGTTCTGGGCGGCCTTCGCGGCGTCGCCCGGATCACCGGAGGTGGAGGGGCTGGCGCGCCAGTATATGGCGATCCGGGTCTGGTCGGCGCCTGCCGCGATCTCGATCTATGCCATAACCGGTTGGCTGATCGCGCAGGAGCGCACGCGCGCGGTGCTGGCAATTCAGTTGTGGATGAACGGACTGAACATCGTTCTGGACCTGTGGTTCGTGCTGGGGCTGGACTGGGGGGTGCAGGGCGTCGCCGTCGCTACTTTCCTTGCGGAATGGAGCGGTGCGGCGATGGGCTTGTGGTTCTGCCGCGCGGCGTTTCGCGTCGCCGCATGGCGCGACTGGGCCGTGGTCTTTGCACGCTCACGCTGGCTGCACATGATGCGCTTGAACGGTGATATCCTGATCCGGTCGATGCTGCTGGAGGCGGTGTTTGTCTCCTTTCTGTTCGTCGGATCGGGATTTGGCGATGTCACGCTGGCTGCCAATCAGGTGCTTTTGCAGTTTCTGATGATCACCGCTTTTGGGCTGGACGGCTTTGCATTTGCTGCCGAGGCGCTGGTGGGCCGGGCACTGGGCGCACGCCAGCGCGGTGTGCTGCGCCGTGCGGCCGTGTTGACCAGCGGCTGGGGTCTGCTGATCTGTATCGCGATGACCGTGGGTTTTGCGCTGGCCGGAGGAGCCATCATTGACCTGATGGCCAAAGCGCCCAAGGTGCAGATCGAGGCGCGCGTGTTCCTGCCCTATATGGTTGCGGCGCCCTTGGCGGGGTGTGCGGCCTGGATGCTGGACGGTATTTTCATCGGGGCCACCAGATCCCGCGATATGCGCAACATGATGGCGGTGTCCTTTGCGGTCTATTGTGCCTGCGCCGCCCTGCTGGTGCCTTGGCTGGGCAATCACGGGTTGTGGCTGTCGATGCTGGTGTCCTTTATCGCGCGCGGCATCACGCTGGGCCTGCGATACCCGGCGCTGGAGGCCGCAGCCTGAGCGATTTCTGCGGCGTCGGGTGCGTCACCAAGCGAGCGGCGCACTGTCACCGGCCTCCCCGCCGCCCCGATCAGCGCCAGCGCCTGACGGGATTTGGGACAGCGCGGATTGTGCCAAAGCGTGATCAAAGCCAGTCTTTTCGTTTGCTGCCGACCGCCTCTGCGACGCAGGCAAAGCCGTCGCGCTGCAACAGCGCGTCCAGCCCCCGCGCGATCCGGGGCACCAGCGACAGCCCGTCAAAAACCAGCGCCGTATAAAGCTGCACCGCAGACGCGCCCGCGCAGATCTTGGCATAGGCGTCTTCGGCCGTGCTGATGCCCCCCACCCCGATCAGCGGAATATCAGTCAGCGTCGACAGCCGCGCCAGCACGCGGGTGGATTTATCAAACAGCGGCGCACCGGAAAGCCCGCCCGCCTGTCCCGCATCCGGCCCGTGCAGCCCTGTGCGGTCCAGCGTGGTATTGGTCGCGATGATTGCGGCCACCTGCGCGTCCTGTGCAACGCTGGCAATATCGGCAAGGTCGGCGTCGCTGAGATCCGGCGCGATCTTCAGAAAAACCGGCACTTTACCGCGCACCCGCATGACCCCTTTCAACAACGCAGCCAGCGCCATTGGCCCCTGCAAATCGCGCAGCTTTTCGGTATTGGGGGACGACACGTTGACGGTGGCAAAATCAATGTGTTCATGCGCCAGCCGCAGGACCGCCGCGAAATCCTCGGCGCGGTTGGCGTTGTCCTTGTTCGCGCCCAGATTCAGGCCCACGGGGATGCCCGGCCCCCGACGCGCAAGCCGCGCCACAATCGCCTCTGCCCCGTCGTTGTTGAAACCAAAGCGGTTGATCGCCGCGCGGTCCCGGCTTAGCCGGAACAGACGCGGGCGCGGATTGCCGGGTTGCGGCAGGGGGGTGGCGGCGCCCACTTCGACAAAGCCGAAACCGGCGCGTGACAGCGGCGCGACTGCGGTGGCATTCTTGTCAAATCCAGCCGCCAGCCCGATGGGGTTGGGCAGGTCGATGCCTGCCAGACGCGTCGCCAGACGCGGCGAGGTGATCGGGCCGGGCGCAGGGGCCAGCCCCATCTGCAAGGCCCGGATCGCCAGTCCGTGCGCGGCCTCCGGGTCAATCCGGTGCAGCGCCACCAGTCCCAGTTGTTCCAGCCAGGGCGTCACACGGGCCTGCGCGTCACTGGCTGGCCTCTGCCAGACCGGGCGGAAACTGGTGCACGCCGTCTTCCAACGGAAGCGGCAGCGCCCACACCACATCGGCCAATTGCAGCGGCCGGTAAAGATGCGGAAACAGCGCATCGCCGCGCGACTTTTCCCATTTCAGCGCATCGCCCAGTGGCTCTGTCTCAAGCGCGAGCAAAAACAGATTGGCCTGCCCGGCAAAGTGTTTTGCTGCCGTCTCTGCCGCCTGTTGCGCGGTTGAAAAATGAACATAGCCATCGGTCACATCAATCGGCGCACCGTCGGAATGCCCGTTTTTGCGCAGATCGGCCCATTCGTCGGCCCGGAATATTTTGTAAATCAACATCGTGGTTTGATGCCTGCGTCAATGGCGACGGTCAAGGTAGGAACGACACCTTGAGCCGTGCGTCGCCGCAACATCTGCTTTGACACGCGCCGCCCCGCGCGCCACGATGCAAACATAACAACCAACTGGGGAAAACCATGAAACGATTCCTGACAGCCACGGCTGCGCTGGCACTGACCGCCGGTACGGCCGCCGCCGAGTACAGCCTGACCATCTTGCACACCAATGATTTCCACGCGCGATTTGAACCGATCAGCAAATATGACGGTCCCTGTTCGGCCGAAGACAATACCGCGGGGGAATGTTTTGGCGGATCGGGCCGTCTGGTCACGGCAATTGCCGAGGCGCGTGCGCGGTCCAACAATGCGATCCTTGTGGATGGCGGTGATCAGTTTCAGGGCACACTGTTTTACACCCAGTACAAGGGCGCGCTGGCCGCCGAAATGATGAACAAGATGGGGTATGACGCGATGACCGTGGGCAACCACGAATTCGACGACGGCCCCGAAGTGCTGCGCGGATTCATGGATGCGGTGAATTTCCCGGTGCTGATGTCGAATGCCGATGTCTCGGGCGAGCCGCTGTTGGCTGACAAGCTGGCGAAATCCGCAGTGATTGAACGCGGTGGTGAGAAGATCGGCCTGATCGGCCTGACGCCGCAGGACACCAACGAACTGGCCAGCCCCGGCGACAACATCACGTTTTCCGATCCCGTCGCAGCGGTGCAGGGCGAGGTGGACAAGCTGACCGCCGAAGGCGTCAACAAGATCATTGTGCTCAGCCATTCCGGCTATGGCACCGACCAGAAAGTTGCGGCAGGGACCACCGGCGTTGATGTGATCGTGGGCGGACATTCCAACACGCTGCTGTCCAACACCAATGAGCGCGCCGAAGGCCCGTACCCGACGATGGTGAACAACACCGCCATCGTGCAGGCCTATGCCTATGGCAAATTTCTGGGCGAGCTGAACGTGACCTTTGACGACGAAGGCAATGTGACCGACGCCACCGGTGAGCCGCTGATCATGGATGCCGCCGTTACCGAAGACGAAGGCACAGTCAGCCGGATCGCCGAAGCCGCCAAACCGCTGGAGGAGATCCGCAACAAGGTCGTTGCCGAAACCACCGAGGCGATCGACGGCGACCGCGACACATGCCGGGCGCAGGAATGTTCCATGGGAAATCTTGTGTCGGACGCGATGCTGGACCGGGTCAAGGATCAGGGCATCGATGTGGCCATTTCCAACTCAGGCGGGCTGCGTGCCTCCATCGACGCGGGCGAAGTCACGATGGGCGAGGTGCTGACCGTGCTGCCGTTCCAGAACACGCTGTCCACATTTCAGGTCGACGGTGGCACGCTGGTAGCAGCGCTTGAAAACGGCGTGAGCCAGCATGAGGAGGGCGCAGGCCGCTTTCCGCAGGTTGCCGGCATGAGCTTTTCGTTCGACCCCAAGGCAGAGCCGGGCAGCCGCATCAGCGACGTGATGGTGGGCGGTGCGCCGATTGATCCCGCGCAGGTCTATGGCGTGGTGTCAAACAACTACGTGCGCAACGGCGGCGATGGCTATGACATGTTCAAAACGGCGGAAAACGCCTATGATTTCGGCCCCGATCTGGCCGATGTCACGGCAGAGTTTCTGGCGAAAAACGGTGCCTATACGCCCTATACCGACGGTCGCATCGTGATGAAATAAGCGACTGCGACAGTAATCATGGGGGGCGCGTCCTGTTGCAGGGCGCGCCCTTTTTTGTGGGCGATGGTGCGATATCCGCAAGCCGGACAGATTTGCGCGGACCGGCGACGCGTGCGGCCGGCGGTTGGGTGTCACGCCACAGGCGCGGACCCTCCGGCACTTGCGGTTTCGCCGTCCACATGGCTTAGCTCAGCGGTCTGAAGGTTAGAAGTGCGCCCGGCATTGATCGGCTGGAACAGCGACTTGTCGGGTTCAGGCACCGCGACGCGTCTGCTCATCCGCCACAGGGTATAGGCAATCACCAGCACATGCGACGCGGACGTCACCAGAAACAGCGCGCGCAGGCCAACCTCGGACATGGCCCAACCGGCCAGCAGCGGACCGATGATCGACCCCAACCCATAGGTCAGCAGCAGCCCGCCCGAGATCTGGATCGAGCTGCCGGCTTCGGCATGGTCATTGGCATGGGCCACAATCACCGGATACATCGCATAGATCGACCCGCCCAGCACCGCCGCCAGCGCAAGGTTCATCGCGCGCCCCTCTGGTGCCAGCAGGATAAAGCCCAGGTCAGCCAACAGCGCCAGTGACGCCACCGCCACCAACACCCGCCGCCGGTCCATCCGGTCGGACAGAATGCCGACAGGAATTTGCATGACCGCGCCTGCAAGGATCGGGATCGATGTGAAAAAGGCCACCGCCGCCAGCACCAGTCCGACCTTTTCGGCGTAAACCGCTGCCAGCGTGCCGAACGCGGCGTTGGACACCCCCACCCAGAACACCGCAAAGACCGCCACCGGCGAATTGCGCCACAAGGACCGCATGTTCAGTTTGACCGACACCAGCGGCGCGGGCGTCGAGGTGGAACTGATCGCCGTGGGCACCAACGCCAGACAATAAAATATCGCCCCCAGTGCAAAGAACAGAAACCCGTTGGGATCGCCCAGCGTCAGCATCATCTGCCCCGCAGTGCTGGCGCCCAGATTGACCATTGTGTAGATGCCAAAGATGCGGCCCCGGCTGCTGGGGGTGGATTGTTCGCTAAGCCAGCTTTCGACCACCATCGCGGTGCCGGCAAAGCAGAACCCGCAGATTCCGCGCAGCACGATCCAGGCCCAGGGCGTAATAATCAACGCACTGAGCAGAATGGTGATCGCGGCGATTGCCGCCATTGCACCGAAGGCGCGCACATGGCCCACCCGCGCCACCAGCGACGATGTCATGATGCAGCCTGACACATATCCCAGCGCCCAACCGGTGCCCAGCAGACCCAGCGAGAATGAACTGAACCCCTCTGCCGTGCCCCGCACCGGCAGGATCAGCCCGTTGATGCCACCTGCAAACAGCAAAAAGAACGACCCAAGCAACAAGGCGCTGATCGGCAGGATTTGTCTGAGCATGGGAATGTCCTTTGGTGCAGCCGCAGTGAGTGTTTGCGCCCTCTTTGCCATATCGCGATGACTGATGAAACCGGCGGCGTTTACACCGGACCGATCTAATCTGCGCTCAGGCCCGGCCACAGTGCGCGATCAAGGCCGTTGATCAGGGGTGCCAGAAGGTCACGCTGTGTGCGCCACCTGCCGACGGATGCGGTGTGCACCGCACCGCGGATCTGTTGCAGGCTGGCCGTCTGCACAACCGTGCGGTTGCGCTCAGGGTGGCGCATGTCAGCGTGCCAGTTCAGCGCGCAAATCTGGGCCAGGAGCCGCGATCCCGCGTCGATGTCCTGCACCAGATCCGCGTAGCCCACGGTCTGAATGCGACCCGGAAAAAGCCTGCGCCACGTGTTCATGGTGCGGGCATAAAGGTTCATATGCGCGGCGATGGCGGCCATATCATTGGCATAGGCATGTGCGCGGGTGGGAAAAATATCGCCCCACATGGACAGTGCAATATCGCGCGGATCGCGCTGCATCTCGATCACCGTCACATCCGCAAATGAGTGCAGTAAATAACCGATGGTGCGGAAGTTATCCGGCATCTTGTCAACAAAGTGCGTCGTGTCCGGTGGCATGCCCGGCAAGGCGGCGCGGTACGCCGCGGCAAAGGCGGCAGGGTCCAGCGGCGTGCCATCGCGCGCAAAAGCGGCCGCTTGCGCATCAGCAAGCGTGCGCGCGCGCGCAAGTTCCCCCAGCCCAGTCACGGTGGGGTGTGCGCAAAGTACCTGCTGCGCCAGCGTGGTGCCCGACCGGATCAGCCCCACAATAAATATCGGCGCTGGTGGCACCTTGTCCCGGTGCGCGATCTTTTGCATATTTGCCTGTACGAAGGGCGCCATCAGACACTCCTGATCACGTGCATCCCGTGTCGCGTCATAAGGCAAGACCTTGGACGCCGCCGCATTCGCATCTGCCAGCAGCCGGCCCGCCTCTGCTGCTCCGCGCAC